>PLZT01000284.1 GCA_003152255.1 Methylocystaceae bacterium
AAAAGGAGACGCAAATGATCGAATTTGACAATGCGCGCCGCCGTCTGGTCGTCGCCGCTGGCGCGGGGCTCGTGCTGGCGGGAGCCAGCCATCAAATCGTTCGGGCCGCCGAAAAGCATGACGACGACGAAAAGGAAGTCGGCGCGGTCGAAGACCTGATGCGCGAGCATGGCGTCATTCGCCGCGCTATTCTCGTCTATCGCGACATGGCCGGGAAGCTGCGGGCGAAGCCGGCGAGCCTCGATCCCGAGTTGCTTCATCGCACGGCGACGATGTTTCGCGCCTTCGGCGAAGACTATCACGAGAAGAAACTCGAAGAGACGCACATTTTCCCGACGATCAAGAAGGCCGGGGGGCCGGCGGCGGCTTATGTCGATGTGCTCATCGCCCAACATCAACGGGGCCGTGAACTCACGGATTACATCCTCGCCGTCGTCGCCAAAGGGGCGATAGCGACCGGCGACGCCGAGACGCTGGCGCGTGTCTTGGATAGCGTCGAACTGATGTATGAGCACCACGCCGCGCGCGAGGATACAATTGTCTTTCCGGCGTGGAAGGATGCGCTCTCGGCCCATCAACTCGACGAAATGGGCGAGATGTTCGAGGAAATCGAACACCAGCAATTCGGCAAGGACGGTTTTGAAGACGCCGTGGCGCAAATCGCGCAAATCGAAGGCGCGCTCGGCATGGCCGACATCGCGCAATTCACCGCGCCGCCGCCGAAAGTCTGAGGCTCCAATGAGCGGGGATAGGGTCGCCACGCCCGCGACGGAGCGTCGCTCCTTTTTCGAAGTGCTTTGGGTGTTCCTTCGACTCGGGGTGACGAGCTTTGGCGGCCCAATCGCGCATCTCGGCTATTTTCGCGCCGAATTCATTGAGCGCCGCAAGTGGCTTGATGAAGCGGCCTACACCGACATCATCGCGCTCTGCCAATTCCTGCCGGGGCCGGCGAGCAGCCAGGTCGGCATTATTCTCGGCATGTCGCGCGCCGGTCTGCCCGGCGGATTTGCCGCGTGGCTCGGCTTCACCATGCCTTCGGCGCTCGCGCTCGTCGCCTTCGCCTATGGCGTCGACAGCCTCGGCGACATATCGCATGTCGCGTGGCTGCACGGCCTCAAGATCGTCGCCGTCGCCGTCGTCGCGCAGGCGGTTTGGGGCATGGCGCGAAGTCTCTGCCCGGATCGGGAGCGTGCGACGCTCGCGGTCGCGGCGACATTGCTCACCTTGGCCATTCCTTCGGCAAGCGGCCAGATTGGAGCCATTCTGGCGGGCGGCGTCATCGGCTGGCGTTTTCTCCCCAGCATGAATAATGCAAGCGCGGCGCCGCTCGCGATTCCTATCGGTCGCGCGACGGCGATTGCTTCGCTCACCCTGTTTGCAGCATTACTGTTCGGGCTGCCGTTGCTCGCGACAGCGACCTCCGATCACGCCATCGAAGTTATCAGCAGCTTTTATCGCTCCGGCTCGCTCGTCTTCGGCGGCGGGCATGTCGTGCTGCCGTTGCTGCAACAAGCCGTCGTGCCGCGCGACTGGATCGGCAATGATGAATTTCTTGCCGGATATGGCGCGGCGCAAGCCGTTCCCGGCCCGCTCTTCACTTTCGCCGCCTATCTGGGAACGGCGATGAAGACCGCGCCGAATGGTTGGACTGGCGGCCTGATCTGCCTCGCCGCGATCTATCTGCCGTCCTTTCTCCTGCTCATCGGCGTGCTGCCGTTTTGGGATGCCCTACGTCATCGCGCAGGGGTGCAATCCGCGCTCAAAGGCGTCAATGCGACAGTTGTCGGCATTCTGCTTGGGGCGCTTTACACGCCGGTCTGGACGAGCGCGATTTTCAGCTCGGCGGATTTCGGGCTAGGCGTTCTCGCCTTCATGCTTCTGGCATTCTGGCGAACGCCGCCCTGGTTGGTGGTGATCCTCGGCGCGCTCGGCGCCATGGCGGTCGCCGCGGTCGCATAAAGTAGTCCGCTTCAGCGAAGCAGACGCTCCAGCGCGCGGCCGGCCTTCGTGCGCATCTCCTTTGCGTCCAATGTTCCGTCGTTGTTCGTGTCCGCCTTCTTGAACAGCTTTTCCACCACCGCGAGATACTCATCCTTGCTCAAGGTGCCGTCGTGATCCGTGTCGGCGGCGGAAAATTCCTTCCGATCGATGCGAGACCCGGCTTCCTTGCGATCCAACGTGCCGTCGTGGTCCTTGTCCAGCTGGTCATATTCGGCCGAAGCGGCGTTCTTCACTTCTTCGAGGTCCAAGGTCCGGTCACTGTCGCGGTCCAGCGTTTCAATCGGCGACGACGCGGCAAGGGCCTTAGGACCCGTGACGACTGGCGCCGCCAAAAGGCCGAGCCCGGCGAGGAGCGAGGAAATGAGCAGGGTGCGAGTTTTCATGGCGCGAATTCCTTCGGATTGGGTGACGGGAGAGTTTCGCGGCCGTCCGTATGTCAGAAGGTTACCTTCGCTCCGCCGTAAAAGCCAGTCGGCGGGCCGAGCGAGGTTTGGCGCGGATTGGTCATGTCGAGGAAAGGGATCGCGGTCGTGTTGTAGAAAATGGCGAAGTTGCGCGTGCGCGTGTCGCCCACGTTGTCGATCAGGCCGTAGATCTGGAAATTCTTGGTCACCTGATAGGAGGTGCGCAGATTGACGGTCGCATATGGCGAGAGCGTTCCGAAGGCGTTGATCTCGTCGCCGCGAACCCAGGCGCCGGCGGTGTAGACGAGATCGGCGCCGATTTTCCACTCGGGCGTGATGGAATAGTCAAAGCCGGCCTTCAGGCGATGTTTGGCGACGGCGCTCATATGCGAGCCGGGCTCGACCAGAATCGACGACGAACCAAGCGCTATGGCCTCGGGATTATTCGGCGATCCCAGCAGAATTTGCGAGCGGAAGGTAGCGTCGGTCAGCGTGTAGTTGATGAAGGCGTTAAGCTTTTCGTCCTTGTAGCGTATCGCGGTCTCTATCCCCTGGCGCTGCGTCGTGCCGGCGTTGGTGAAATAGCCGAGGCCAGTGACGACGCTCGGCACGCTCAGAATGTCGTTGAAATTCGTCGTGCGATAGACGCCGGCGCTCCAGTCGAAACGCCCCGGCAGCAGTTGCGGAAAGCGCGCTTCGCCGCGCAGGCCCGTCTCGATCGAATGCGAAACCACTTGCTTGAGCGGCGGATCGGAGACGAGAAAATTGTCGATGAGGCAGGGCTGGTTCGGATTGGCGCAGCCAAGCTCCAGGGGCGTCGGCGCGCGATTGGCCTCGGAATAATTGGCGTAGCCGGTGATTTCGGGCGTGAGCTTGTAGCTGGCGCCGATCGTCGGGTTGAAATGCGTGTAAACGGAGGAGCCGTTGAGCGAGGTTCCCACGAGATCGTA
>PLZT01000255.1 GCA_003152255.1 Methylocystaceae bacterium
TGAAAAGGCATGGTCGCGACTTGACTTAAGGCAATAAGTCGACGCAGAATCAGTTGCATAAGTTATTCTCCACGTCGTCCATGGTTGGATGCGGCGCTCTCGTTGAGTGGTCGGTAAAATTCATCCCGCTCCTGCGTCAATGTGCCGCTGGTTCGCATTTGCGAAGGAACGCGATTTGTTCGCCGAAAAGCGAGAAGCTGGTTTGACCAGCCTTGCCCCTTTCGCTACGGGCATCGCTGAAATCACAAACACCATCCGTTAAGGTGGCGTTAAGCATATTTGTTGCACAAGTCATTGGCAGCAAAAGAGAATGAGTGAATGGAGGGGGCTATGACCGATGCGAGTTTCCACGGGCGGGAATCGAATATCCCGGCGCTTCTCGTCTTCGGCGTCGTGGGCCTCATGGGCGCGGCGACGCTTGGCTTGGCGTTCGCGCCCCATTCGGCGGAAGCCATACCAAGCTTCGCCCGGCAGACTGGCCAGCCCTGCGCCTCCTGTCACACGGCCTTTCCGGAACTGACTCCCTTCGGTCGCCGCTTCAAGCTCGGCGGCTATACGATGGGCGGCGGCATGTCGATCGAGGAAGCGCCGCCGATCGCCGCCATGCTGCTGCCGACCTTCACCAAGACCAAGGTGCAACAGGATTCGCCGCCGACAAACCCCGACGGCTACCCGATCGCCCACGTCAACGACAATTTCGTCATGCAACAGACGAGCCTGTTCTATGGCGGACAGATTTACGGCAATCTCGGCGCCTTCGTGCAGGGCACCTACGACAAGGCGTCTCAGCACACCTATCTCGACAGCACCGATATTCGCTACGCCGACACGACGCAGATCGGCGGGATCGACGTGCTCTACGGGCTTGACGTCAACAATGGTCCGACCGTCCAGGATGTCTGGAACACCACGCCGTCCTGGGGCTTCCCCTACGTCGCCTCGACCCTGGCGCCCGCGTTTTCGCCGCCGGGAACGAAGATCGAGAGCGGTTTCGGCGGCCGCAGCGTCGGCACGGGCGCCTATGTGTTCCTCCACGACATGCTTTATCTGGAAGCCTCGGCCTATAACAATCTGTCCAAGGGCGAGCTGAACGCGATTGGCCAGCCCTGCGCCAATAATTCCGATTATGTGCAGAATGTGCAGGCCTGGGCGGCGCAGAACTATCTACCGAACCAGCCCTATAGCGTGGCTTGCCCATCCGACTCGCTCGCCAGCGCCTCGCCCTATTGGCGCGTCGCGTTGGAGCCCAGTTGGGGCGACCATACGCTGATGGTCGGCGCCTTCGGCTTCTATCCGCAAGTGCTGCCGGGCCGGGTGATGGGCTATGGCGTCGACTCCTATCGAGACATCGGCTTCGACGCGCAATATCAGTATATAAACGATGTCCATGCGCTGACGCTGAAGGTCTCGCGCATCAGCGAGACGCAAAATCTCCAGGCGACTTTCGCGCAGGGCGTCGCGGGCCAGGCGATCAACGCCTTGGGAATCGTCAATGCGTTCGGACTACCGCCGGTCACCGGCAACGCCTCGTCGAACCCCACCAATACGCTGACGAGCTTCAAGGCCTCGGCGGCCTATGTCTGGGATCACATGATCAGCGGCACTGTCGGCTATTTCAGCGTGCGTGGAACGGCGGACGGCACGCTTTACGGCAACGCTCTGCTGGGCCTGTCCGGCCCCTCCGCCTATGGCTCGCCGGACGGCAAGGGGCTGATCTTCGACATCGCCTACTTGCCCTTCAGCAAGGGCAGCCCGGGTCTTTACCCCTGGGCCAACGCCAAGATCGGCCTGTCCTACACCCATTACCTTCAGCTCTACGGCGGGACGAGCAACTTCGACGGGCTTGGGACCTATTACAACGGCAGCAGCTGGCGCTCGCACACCGCGACCGACAACAACACGCTGTTCCTCTACACCTGGATCGCGTTCTGATCTCGATCTAAAGCCGTCCGCGCCTTGGCTTCGGCCGAGGCGCGGAGATCCCGGCCACAAGCGCCAAAAATTTACCGCGCTCCGAGGTCAANNTGGACAAGAAAAATTGGGCGGCCTAGGGGACCGCAAACTCCATCCCGGGCATTCCAGTCTTGCTGTCCGGCAAGAGAAAAACGGCCACGCTCGAACCCCAAAATCTCCCCAGCCTCAGCGAAAAGCCTGACGATCGGATCATTGATTTCGCCACATGATCGGATAGCATCAAGATGCTGGAGGCACGTCATCGAATCCCAACACAATCCGCCACGGCATCCCCATGTAGAACAGGCGCGCTAGCCAACAAAAGTTGCACCAAGAAGGGGCCCGCATGATTTAGACACGCGATCTCGCGCGTCGCGTTACGGTTCTGCGGCCCAGCTTCTCCACTGGAGTTCCGCGCTGCTCGTGGGCTTCGCATGGCTGTTGGGAAACTTCGGCGACGACCTGCCCAAAGGCGGCATTCGCGAACTGGGCGAAATTCATTCATGTGTCGACGGGCCAACTGATTGTCGCCCTGCTCCTGTCGCGTCTCGTCTGGCGCGTGATCGATCCGCCAAAGCCATTTGCGATCAGCAGAGCTGGCCTCGCAATTCGGGAC
>PLZT01000322.1:0-2058 GCA_003152255.1 Methylocystaceae bacterium
GGGGATCGAAGGCCGTCAATTACGGCCGCGTCGCCGAGGTCATGTCGCTGGTCACCACGGCGGGCTACAAGAAGGTCGCGCTGGTGACCGAGCAAGAGAAGAAATAGGGCGGCTACAGTGAGCTTTCCGCGCACGAAGCCTGGTCTGCCGATCTCCGCCGCCGCCCATGCCGGGCTGTTGGCGGCGACGCTGATCGCCTTCGCGCAAGCGCCGAAATTCGCCGAGACGCCGGAGACCGTGCCGATCGAAGTCGTGTCGGATCAGCAACTTAATGAGATCATGAAGGGCGAAAAGACCGCCCGCGCGGTAAAGCCCGCGCAACGCGCCGAGAAAGTCGCCGAAAAGGTCGAAACCCATCCGCATCCGCCGCTGGCCGAGGCCAAGCGCGACATTCCGACGCCGCCGCCCTCGTTCAAGCGCGTCGCCGAGCCCAGCAACGACGACGTGCCGGAAAAGCCGGTGAAGGAAGCGCCGACGCCGCCAAAACGCGTCGCCGCGCTCACGCCCGAGCCGCCGACGCGCCCGGCGCCGGCGCCAAAGCCCGTCCCGGCCCCCCCGGTCAAACCACAGGTCAAGGCCGCCCCGGAGCCCGACGAAGACAAGCCCGACGACGCCGAGGTCGTGAAGCCGAAGCCGCCGGTGAAGCCAAAGCTCGAAAAGGTCGAAAAGGAAACGCCGACTCCTCCGAAGCCCCCCGAAAAGCCCAAGGAGGCGCCGCGCCTCAAGACCGACGAAGTGGCCAAGCTGCTCCAGCAGAAGAAGCTCGATAAGACGGCGGAAAAAGCCGAAGACGGCAAGGAAGCGGAGAAGAGCGACAAGCCGAAGTCCGCCGAGTCGAAATCCGGGAAGCCGAAATCGGGCGACGAGAGCGCGCCGAAGTCCAAGTTCAGCGCGGCCAATATCGCCAATCTGCTTAGCCACGAGGCGCCGCAGCAGCGCGCCTCGACCGGGCGCGAGCGGACGCAACTCGCCTCGCTCGGCGCGCCGACCGCCAGAATGTCGCCTTCGCTGCAAGGGCGCATCGACAGCTACACCGTCGAGCATTACCGCAAATGCTGGGCGACGGCGCTGTCGATGAACGCCATGACCTATGTGCCGCGCGTGGAGTTTCGCCTCTCGCCCGTCGGCGCGCTGGAGGGCGAGCCGCGCCTCCTGAACCCCTCCTCAAACCCGATCGAAAAGGCCCGCGGCGAGCAGGCGCTGGCCGCCGTGCGGCGGTGCAGCCCAATGCAGATCCCGGCGGAGTTCACCCCCTATTACGACTATTGGCGCGTCACGGAACTGGACATGAAGGAAGATATGTAACGTCCACGCCCGGCCCTCTCCCGCGAACGGCGGAGAGGGAGATTAACCCGCCTCCGCCCGCCTCGCAGGAAATCGTCCATGACATTGAACTTCACCCGCCGCGCCGCTGTTTCGCTGATCGCGGGAGGGGCGCTCGCGCCCTTCGCGCCGGCCCGCGCCGCGCGCGTGCTCGATTTGCACGCCGGCGGCGGCTTTCAGCCGATCAACGTCGCCGTGACCAGTTTCGTCGGCGACGACGCCGCGCGCACCGTCACCAGCGTCGTCAACAATAATTTCAAGCGGTCGGTGTTTCTCAAGCCGGTCGACGGGTCGAGCGTCGCCGGCGGCGAGGTCGCCAACCCCGATCAAACGCCCAATCTCGACGCCTTTCGCGCGATCAACGCGCAATTCGTGCTGACCGGACGCTCGCAGCGCGGCGGCGACGGCCGCCTCAAGACGGACTTCCGTCTGTTCGACGTGACGACGGGCGAGCAGGCGGCGGGCAGTCAATTCGTGACGGACACCGCCAACGCCCGCAGGGTCGCGCATCTCGTCTCCGACGCGGTGTTCACCCGCATCACCGGCGAGAAGGGATTTTTCGACACGCGCGTCGTCTTCGTCGACGAGAGCGGAACCAAGGACCATCGCCGCAAACGCCTCGCGATCATGGATCAGGACGGCGCCAATGTGCGCTATCTGACCCGCGGCGACGATCTCGTCGTGACGCCGCGTTTCTCGCCCTCCTCGCAGGACGTGACCTATATGGCCATGAGC
>PLZT01000322.1:2126-9167 GCA_003152255.1 Methylocystaceae bacterium
GGCGGCGGCGGCGCGAAGCGCATCTCGTTCGGCGGCGGACGCTATTCGACGCCGGTATGGTCGCCAAAGGGCGATTTCATCGCCTTCACCAAGCAGAACGCCGGCAGTTTCGGCATTGGCGTGATGAAGACCGACGGCTCCGGCGAACGCATCCTCACCGAGGGCTTCCACAACGAGGGGCCGACCTGGGCGCCCAATGGGCTGTTCCTGATGTTCTTCCGCGACTCAGGCGGCGGCGGCGGCGGGTCGAAGATCTTCATGGTCGACGTGTTCGGCCGCTCGGAGTTTCCGGTGCCGACGCCCGGCTACGCCTCCGATCCCGCCTGGGGTCCATTGCAGGATTGATCGGGAGGGTGGAGCGCTCTTCGCCGCGCCAAGATTTTGCACGCGCCAAGGCCTTGCGCGGTTTCCTTGCGCTCCGAGCCATGCTCACTGTTCGTGGTTCGCCGTTTCCGGCATGCCAACAGCAAAGACGATCAAGGCGAGCGCGGCGGCGGCGCCCAAACTCAAGAATGTGACGGTATAGCCGTAATGATCGACGATGACGCCGGCGGCGAGGCCGCTCAACGAGGCGCCGATCCCTTGCGCGGTGACGACCGCGCCGAGCGCCAGATTATAGCGCCCGGTGCCGCGCATGACATCCGCGATTACAAGAGGCGTTAGAGCGCCGAATATCCCTGCTCCAACGCCGTCGAGCAACTGGACGCCAACCAGCCAGAAGGCGTCATCGGACAAGGTGTAGAGCGCCGCCCGGATCGGCAGGATGGCGAACCCGGCGAGGAATAATGGCTTACGCCCCCAACTGTCGGCCGTGCGTCCCACCAGCAGCGCGATCGGCGCCATCACCATTTGGGCGGCGACAATGCAGGCCGACATCATCGCGGTTGCTTCTTCGGGATAAGCCGCCGCCAGCTTTTGGCCCACCAACGGCAGCAGCGCCGCATTGGCGAGATGAAACAGCATGACGCACAGGCCGAAGACGGCCAGCGGACGGGACTCGAACAAGACGCTTAAGCCGGCGGTCTTGGCCGGCGTCCCGGTCGCGACTCCAACCTCTTCCATATCTCGCGCCCGCTCATGATCTATGGCGGCGGCGGGGATAGAGAGCACGGCGAACCCCGCGAGAACGGAGAAGACGGGGACCAGGAGAAAAACGGCGCGCTGGGAAAAGGCGTAGCCGACCGCGCCCGCCACCAGGGCGATGGCGACGTTGCCGGCATGGTCGAAGGCGGAATTGCGCCCCATGCGCCGCGCCAGTTGTTTCCGGGCGTAGAGACCAAGGGTCAAGGCCGCGACCGTAGGACCGAAAACGTCGCCGGCGATCGCGATGAGGCTATTGGCTATCACCACCGGCCAGAAACTCGGCACGGCGAATATCGCCGTGGCTCCTATCGCCAGAACGGCAAGCGCCAGAACGATAAATTCTCTCTTGGCGCGGGTTGCGTCGATCGCGGCGCCGATTGGCGTTTGGAGCGAGAGACCGAGCAGGCCGCTGATTGTCGTCACCAAGCCGACTTGAGATTGGCTCCACTGCTGCTGGGTGACCAAGAAGACGTTAAGGTAAGGCCCGAGCGCCCCTCTGACGTCGGCGAGCAGAAAATTGAGGGCGTCGAGGGCGGCGGGGCGAAAGCCGGCTTTGGTCGACCGAATGTCCGGCGCGTCGAAATTCTCCGCGAGTTCACTCATGTCGTCCTCCGTCGCGTCTCGACGAAAAATTGCGCGGTCAAAGCCACCAGACGCCGAACAGGATCGACAGTATCGTCAAGGGCGCGCCGATCTTGAAATAGGTCCAGAACCCGATCGTGACACCGGCGGCGTGAGCGCGCTGCGCGACAATCAGATTGGCGATCGATCCGATCAGCGTGAAATTACCGGCGAGCGTCGAGGCCATGGCGATGACCAGCCACGACCTTTGCGGATCGGACACATGGGCGATGAAGGGTTTCAAGACGAGCACGGCGGGGACATTGCTAACGAGGTTAGACAGCACCGCCGTGATCGCCGACAGGACAGGCGTTGTCTCGAGATTGAGCTTGCCGACCGCCGCGATCATTTCCGGCGTCAGCACGTTCGCCTCCAACGCCGCGACGACGATGAACAGGCCGGCGAACATGAGGAGAAGCGGCCAATCGATCTCGCGATAGACCTTCTCCGCCTTGACCTTGCGCGTGAACAGCAACAATGAGCCGCCGACGATCGCCACCTTGGCGACGGGCTGACCGGCGAAGAAAAAGATCATCATCGCAAGCGTGACGAGAACCGCCTTGATGACGAGGGCCGGATGCGGGCGAGCGGGACTCGCCACGACGACGGGGAGCCGCTCGCGACTCAAAAATTCCTGACGGTAAATGAGCGCGAGGAGCAGGACCGTGAGGGCGAGGCCAACCGCCGCCACTGGCCACAAGGCCGCGGTGAACGTCCCATACGGGATGTGCGAGAGGCCGCCGATGATCATGTTTTGCGGATTGCCAGTGATCGTCGCGACGCTGCCGACATTCGAGGCCAGCGGTATAGCCAGCAAATATGGGATGGGATCGCGCTTCAAGCGGCTGACGAGATCGAGCACCAGCGGCGTCATGATTAGGCAAATGGCGTCGTTGACGAGAAAGGCCGAGAACGAGCCGGCTACGAGCACGATGGCCAGCAGCAGCGCGATTGGATGGTGGGCGCGCGTCACGACCCAGTTGTTCACCAGCCGGAAAAAGCCGGAAAGGCGCAGGTTGGCCACGACGATCATCATGCCGAGCAGCAGCGTGATCGTGTCGAAATCGACCGCGCGATAGGCGTCATCGAGCGTGACGACGCCAAAAGCGACCATCAGGCTCGCGCCGAGCAGCGCCGCGCCGGCGCGGTCGAGCCGGTAGCCAGGCAGCTTGCCGATGGCCATGACCAGATAGGTCGCCGCGAATATGGCGACGGCGACGCCCGTTCGTCCGTCAGCCCAACTTATCTGTTTGGCAAGTGGACCGACGCCTACGCCGCGCGCGGCGTCAATCCCCAGCGGGACAATCGTGGCGATTAGGATGAGCGCCGCCGTCGAGACAAGGGCTCCGGCCGTAATCAGCGCCGTGGCGACGAGCGCGCGAATGAAGCGCTGGAGGGAACGCGGCTCGGGTTCGGGCGCCTCGGTCTCGCGCGCGACACCCGCCTTTCCCACGGAAGGCGGAAATTTCCGCTCCGTCGAAGATCGTCGATTCAGTCGTTCGCTCATAGCATCGATCACTCATTCAGCTGTCAATATGACAATAGCGTTCGTTAGCCGCGCGTCTTTGAAGAAATTTTTCAATTTCCGCGATACGAGGCGCGCCCGCGCCCTTCGGATGGCGGCTTCCCCAATCCATCCAAGCCACGGTCTTGCGCAAGAATAATTCGTCGAAGCGATCAATGGCTCGACGTAGCAATAAATCGCGCCACGCGCCTTCATTGGAAATGGAACAATTACAGACTGGCAGATCCCGACAATGTTAGAAGCACTACATCGTAATAAATGTGGATTGTCGCAAACAATACAGCCTTACAAGGCTTCCAATCTACGCCTCCGGCGATTGACGATATTGTCTCGACATAAATAACATCGGCCATGCTTCCGACGTGACCACCGGATGCGGCGCGATATTTTTTGACGGGAAGAACGAATGACCGACAACAACCACCCCGACGCCGCGCGGCCGCCTCGCGGCACGGCCACCGCCGCGCCTTTGGCGGGTGGCGCGGACCAAGCTCGGGCGGGCGCATTCGCTCTCGCGTTGCTCGCGGGCCTTGGCGCCGCCGACGCTTATGCCCAGGAGGCGCTGCCCGAAATCGACATAGCCGCGCCGACGCCGCGCCGCGCCGCTGGACCGCCGCGGCCGGCGCCCGCGCCAACCGCCGCCGCGCCAGAGGTCCCGAACGCCGCGCGAGAATTGGATCGCAAGGTCGAGGCGCTCGATCGCGCGCGCGACGAACTCTTGCCCAAAATCGGGGCCTCGTCCTTCACCATCAGCCGCGAGGCGATCGAAACCCTGCCGCAGGGCGACAACACGCCGATAGACAAGGTGATTCTGCAAGCCCCCGGCGTCTCATATGACTCGGCCGTCTCCAATCCAAGCTTCCATGTGCGCAACGAATACGCCAATGTCCAATACAGGATCAACGGCCTCGTGCTGCCCGAGGGCGTCTCGGGCCTTGGCCCCGTCTTGGACACAAGTTTCGTCGGCAGCCTGTCTTTGCTCACCGGCGCTCTGCCGGCCCAATATGGTTTGCGGACCGCCGGCGTTGTCGACATCACCAGCCGAGCCTTTTCCGCGCCAGCCGGTAGCGTCGGCGTTTATGGCGGCAGTCGCGAGACGGTCACGCCGAGCTTCGACTATGGCGGCGCCGTCGGCGACACGCAGTATTTCACGACCCTGCGCGGCAATTGGAACGCTTTGGGAATTGAAAACACGACGCCGAGTTTCAACGCGATCCACGATCATACCGAACAGGGCAAATTCTTCGGCTATGTGTCGACGCTGCTCGGCGATTCGACGCGGCTGAGCCTTATTTCCGGCGCCTCCACGAGTAAATTTCAGATCCCGAACAATCCGGGTCAGACGCCGCTCGGCGATTTTGGCCCCGCTGTCTATCCGTCCTCGGCGCTGAACGAAAACGAAGTCGACACATACATCTACAACATGCTCGCCCTGCAAACGAAGGTCGACAATTTCGACGCGCAGTTCGCGGTGTTTCAACGCCACGCCAGCGTCCATTTCATTCCCGATGTCTTCGGCGATCTGGTGTTCAACGACGTAGCCTCGGATGTGACGCGCGAAAGCGATCTCTATGGCGCGCAATTCGACGGCTCCTACCGGATTGACGACGCCCATAAGTTGCGGGCGGGCTTCGCGGTCACCGCCGAAAGGACCAACGTCACCAACACGTCCACTGTCTTGCCCGTCGATCCCGTCACCGGCGCCATCGCGCCGACGCCCTTCCCGATCACCGACTTCAATGCGAAAACCGGATGGAATATTGGCGGCTATGTTCAGCATGAGTGGAAAATCACCGACAAGCTTGTTCTGAACGCCGGTCTGCGCTTTGATCAGCTTTATCAATTCGTCGACGCCAATCAGCTCAGTCCGCGCCTCGGTGTCGCTTACACGCCAATCGAAGGGACCAGCATTCACGCCGGATATGCGCGCTATTTCACGCCGCCGATGCAGGCGCAGGCGACTCCCACCAATCTCGCGCTGTTCAACAACACGACCAACCAGCCGGAGGTGCCGTTCAACAATCCGGTGACGCCGGAACGCGCGCATTATTTCGATGTCGGCGTCGATCAAAAATTGCTGCCGGGCCTAATGGTGGGCCTAGACGCCTATTCCAAGATCGCCAACAATCTGATCGACGACGGCCAGTTCGGTCAGGCGGTCGTGCTGACCCAATTCAATTGGGCGCGAGGCTTCAGCCAGGGCGTCGAATTCAAGAGCGCCTATCAGAACGGCGACTTCAAGGCCTATGGCAATCTCGCCGTGGGCATATCGCGCGCCAAGGACGCCGTCTCCAATCAATATCTGCTGGATGCGACGGAATATGTCTATCTGCTGAGCAATTATCACAACACCGACGATTCGCAGTTCATGACGGGATCGGCCGGCGCCTCTTACAAATGGGACAAGACGCTCTTGAGCGTGAGCGCGACCTATGGCAGCGGCTTGCGCTCCGGCTTCGCCAACATGGATCACGTCCCGGCCTATCTCAACGTGAACTTGGGGAGTTCGCGCGAATTCGAGTTCATCTCCGCGGAAAAGCCGCTCACGCTGCGGTTCGATATCGTCAATCTGTTCGACCGCATATATGAATTGCGCAATGGCACGGGCATTGGCGTGTTCGCGCCGCAATATGGCGCGCGGCGCGGTTTCTTCGTGGGGCTCTCGCAAAAGCTGTGAGTGTTTGGCGCGGCGTTGAACGTCGCGAACGGCTCCTGTGCTAAAATCCGCCCCATGAATAAACCCGTTCGCATCGACGACAGCTGGCGGCGGCGCCTCGCCGGCGAATTCGCGAAGCCTTATTTCGCGGGGCTACGCGAGTTCGTGCGCGGCGAATACGCGGCGCAAAAGGTGTTTCCGCCGGCGGCGCGGATTTTTCGCGCCTTCGACGAATGTCCGTTCGATCACGTCAAGGTCGTCATTCTCGGACAAGACCCCTATCACGGCGCCGGCCAGGCGAATGGACTGTGCTTCGCCGTCGAATCCGGCGTCGCGCCGCCGCCCTCGCTGCAAAATATCTTTAAGGAGATAGAGGCCGATCTTGGCCATCCCGTCTCGCGCGATCCCGATCTGTCGCGCTGGGCGCGGCAGGGCGTGCTGCTGCTCAACGCGACGCTGACGGTGCGCGAAGGGGCGGCCGGCTCGCATCAAAGCAAGGGTTGGGAACAGTTCACGGACGCCGCCGTGCGCGCGCTGAGCGAAGAGCGCGAGGGGCTGGTGTTTCTGCTGTGGGGCAATTACGCGCGGCGCAAAGGCGCCAATATCGACCGGCGAAAACATCTCGTGCTGGAGTCGGCGCACCCTTCGCCCTTGTCGGCGCGCGGGTTCTTTGGCTGCCGGCATTTCTCCAAGGCCAACGCCTATTTTAGCGCGCGTGGCGAGGCGCCGATCGATTGGTGAGCGCCCGCCGGTTGATATTCGCGCCGGAGCGATTACGCTCGCGAGCGCGCATTCGCGTTTGGCGATAGCCGTCCCGCCACCGCCTGCTTTTCGAGGAGTCGAGATGTCCTGTCGCGCCGCGTCGCTTACCGCTGTTTTGATCATGGCCGCGGCGCCGGCCGCGGCGGACGCGCTGCCGACGCGCGTCGGCGCTTGCGTCGTCACCACCATCGAATCCGTCGAGACGCGGCTCGTCGACGGCGCGACCAATCAGCCGATGCCCGGCTCCGGCAGCGCCGTGCGCTTCGCCAATGGCGGCTATCAAGTGTCCTACGACACGGTTCCAGCGATCGAAGAATCGCGCAAGGGCGACCGCGTGCGCTTGTGCTTTGTCAGCACGCCGCTCAATTGCCCGGTCTTATGTAGCAGCCACCAC
>PLZT01000635.1:0-1054 GCA_003152255.1 Methylocystaceae bacterium
TTCGCCGCCGGCGCCGACATTAAGGAAATGCGCGAAAAGGACTTCGCCGACGCGTTTTTGGGCGACTTTCTGGCGCGCTGGGACGCGGTGGCGCGTATTCGCAAGCCGATCGTCGCGGCGGTAAGCGGCTTCGCGCTTGGCGGCGGTTGCGAGCTGGCGATGATGTGTGATTTCATTCTGGCGTCGGACAATGCGCAATTCGGTCAGCCCGAGATCAAACTTGGCGTCATTCCCGGCGCCGGCGGCACGCAGCGCCTGACCCGCGCCATCGGCAAGGCCAAGGCGATGGAGCTTTGCCTCACCGGCCGCTTCATGGGCGCCGAGGAAGCCGAGCGGGCGGGGCTGGTGTCGCGCGTCCTGCCGGCCTCGGATTTGCTGCCCGAGGCGATCAAGACCGCGCAGACCATCGCGAGCATGTCGCGGCCGGCCGTGCTCACCGCCAAGGACGCGATCAATCGCGCCTTCGAGACGACGCTGGCGGAAGGCGTGAGATTCGAGCGCCGCGCCTTCTATGCGCTGTTCGCGACCAAGGATCAGAAGGAAGGCATGTCGGCCTTCATCGAGAAGCGCCGCCCGAAGTTTGAAAATCGGTGACGTTCCGCGCCCGCGCTCACCAGCGCAGGATCGCGCTGCCCCAGGTCATTCCGGCGCCGATGGCCATCATGGCGATCACGTCCCCTTGCTTCAACCGTCCGGCCCTGTTGGCCTCGTCCAGCGTGATCGGCATCGAGGCGCTCGAGGTGTTGCCGTAGCGGTCGATGTTGATCCAGCATTTTTCGAGCGGAACGCCGAGCGTCTCCATCGCGGATTCGATGATGCGAAGATTGGCCTGATGCGCGATCACATGGGTCACGTCGGCGGCTTCCAGCCCGGCCTGATCCAGCGCCTCCCGCACGACCTCCGGCAGCAGCCGGGCGGCCGCCTTATAGACCTCGCGTCCGCGCATTTTGATCTTGTGGCCGTTGTCCGTCAGCATCTCTTGTGAAAACGGGCGACGGCTGCCGCCGCCGAAAATCCCCAGAATTTCGGTCATCGAGCCGTCGGTTCGCAGTTT
>PLZT01000635.1:1061-6138 GCA_003152255.1 Methylocystaceae bacterium
CCGGCGCAGGCCGCCGAAACATCGAAGGCGAAAGCGTTGAACGCGCCGATCTTGGCCTGCACGAAAGCCGCGCAGGAGGGCGTGGGCGTGTCGCCGGTCACCGTGGCGACAATGATGAGATCGATCTCGCTGGCGTCGACCCCGGCGAATTCGAGCGCGCGCCGCGCGGCGGCGGCGGCCATGTCCGAGGTGGTCTCGCCTTCCGCGGCTATGTGGCGCTCCTTGATGCCAGTGCGGCTGACGATCCAGGGGCCATTCGTCGCCACTATTTTTTCCAGATCGGCGTTGGTCAGAATTTTCAAGGGCGCATATGCGCCCGTACCGAGAATGATGGATGACGGCAAATTTTCAGGCCTTGTTGGCGCCGCGATAGGCGAGTTTATGACAACGCGGCGCGCGACGCGACGCTTGGCGCGCGGCTCGTCCCCGAGCCCTTTCTCCTGGGCGGGCGTCCAATGGACGCCCGTTCGCGGGGCTTTATCCCGGCGAGTGCTCGCCGGCGTTCCCGCGACGCGAATTTCTATACATAATCCTAGGGAGGGGGGAGCGCATTTTTTTGTCTGAACGGCGCCTCGCGTCGTCTCGCGCGTTAAGTTAATGTTTTTAAGCCTCTTTAGGCCAGATGCTCCCGCTCTCGACCGCTACCGGGCCGCGACAAGCTCCAAAAAGCTAAGATTTGTTAAGCCTTCAATTCTATTAATTCGGCCTGGGGCCGGCGGCGCCGCGTTCGAGGCCGAGGCGATGCGCCCGCTTGCCAATTCGGAGGGTAAGGCATTGATAAAGATTGTTATTCTCGTTATCGTGGCGCTGTATTCCCTGGCTGGCGCCGTGATGGCCGCCGATCTCGCGCCGCGCGATGGATCCAAGGCCGCGCCTTCGGTTTCCGTCTCGGCGTCCTGGCCCGCTGCCCGATTGCCAATCGCGTCCCGGCGTGGCAAGCCACGCCCATGCGCGAAAATCCCAACGATAACTTGACTAAATCCCCCGTCGCCGCCGCGCCGCGCGTTTCCTTCGTGTCGCTCGGCTGTCCCAAGGCTCTGGTCGACAGCGAGCGGATCATCACGCGGCTGCGCGCGGAAGGCTATGAATTTTCGCGCGGCCACGCCGGCGCCGATGTGGTCGTGGTCAACACTTGCGGCTTTCTCGACAGCGCCAAGGCCGAGTCGCTGGAGGCGATCGGCGCCGCGTTGGGCGAAAACGGCAAGGTCGTGGTGACCGGCTGCATGGGCGCGGAGCCCGAAAACATACTGGCGAAATTTCCCGGCGTATTGGCGGTCACGCGACCACAGGATTACGAGAGCGTCCTCGAGGCCGTGCGCGCCGCGGCCCCCGCGCCGCACGACCCCTTCCTCGACCTCGTCCCGGAGCAGGGCGTCAGGCTCACGCCGCGTCATTATGCCTACCTCAAAATCTCGGAGGGCTGCGACAACAGCTGCTCCTTCTGCATCATCCCGCATCTGCGCGGGCCCTTGCGCTCGCGCTCGGCGGCGGAGGTTCTGCGCGAGGCCGAAAAACTCGTGCGCGCGGGCGTGAAGGAATTGCTGGTGATCTCGCAGGACACCAGCGCCTATGGCCGCGATCTGCGCTATGCCGAAAGCGCGTATCAAGACCGCGCCGTGCGCGCGCGGTTCGCCGATCTCGCGCGCGAACTCGGCGAGTTCGGAGTCTGGGTGCGGCTGCATTACGTCTACCCCTATCCGCATGTCGACGAGGTGCTGCCGCTGATGGCGGAAGGCAAGGTTCTGCCCTATCTCGACATTCCCTTTCAGCACGCGGCGCCCTCGGTGTTGAAGGCGATGAAACGCCCCGCCAATGAAGAGAAGACCCTGGAGCGCATCCGGAATTGGCGCCGTCTCGTTCCCGATCTCACGCTGCGCTCGACCTTCATCGTCGGCTTTCCCGGCGAGACGGAGGAGGACTTCGCCTATCTTCTCGATTGGCTGGAAGAGGCGCGGATCGACCGCGCCGGCGCCTTCAAATACGAACCCGTCGCGGGCGCCCCCGCCAATGACCTTGGGCTCCCGCCCGTTCCCGACAAGGTGAAGGAAAGCCGCTGGAAGCGTTTCATGGAGCGCCAGCAGGCGATTAGCGCCAAACTGCTCAAACAGAAAATCGGCCAGCGCATACAGGTCATCGTCGACGAGTCCGGCGGCGGGACTTCAGGCGGCGCCGCTCGAAACATCGGCGGCGCGAGTGGTCTTGCCAAGGGCCGCGGCAAGGCCGATGCGCCCGGCGTCGACGGCGCCGTTCACATTTCGTCGCGCAGACCTTTGCGCGCCGGCGACATTGTGAGCGTGAAGGTCGAAGGCGCCGACGCATATGATTTGCGCGGAACGGCGACATAAGGCGCGATCGCGCGCAAATGGGATGGGCGCGCGCATCGCCGAGCGCGGCGGTGAAAATCGCTCGGAGCCACGCCGTGCATCTTGGAAGGCTAGTTAGCTCTGTCTCATAATGCCCGGGAACGGGCTGAAATTGGCTGTTTGCAATGCGCGCGCATCCACTATGTTATGGCGAAGCCTTTCCGTTCAGGCCGCATCCGGTTGACCCGGTGCGTCGCCAAAGCCAAGGATCCGCGCCATGACTGACGAACAGCCGAAAAAGCCGCCACAGTACCGCGTGCCGCGCGGGCTTTATTTCCTCACCGCCGGCATCATGGCGCTGTGGGTGTTCGTCGTGTTCTTCTTTCGCAATCCATACACGCAGGCGGTCTCCAACGATTATTACGACACGCATCCCTATAGCGAGACCTCGACCTGGGTGATGGTGCTGGTGATCATCCCGATGATCGGCCTCGCCGCCTTTTTGGCGTGGACGCGGCGCAAGCGTAGCTGATCATCGATCCTTGCGCGCGGCGCGCAGAGCGGTCGAGGATTGAAAGGCGCGCCTGTCGTGCAGATAGACGAAAGCTGGCGGGCGTAGCCCGGCGAGGAGACGCGCGTCTTTCTCCGGCAGTCGCCATTTGGCGAACGCCTGAGCGGCTTTCGCGCTGGCGCTGCTCCAAGTCGCGCCGGGCCGGTCGATCACCGCGATCGGGGCGAGCCGCGCGATCTCGCGCCAATGGCGCCAGCGGTGGAAATGCAACAGATTATCCGCGCCCATGATCCAGACGAAACGCACGCCGGGACAGCGCAGACGCAAGTAACGTAGCGTGTCGTAAGTGAAGCGCGTGCGAATTTGCGCCTCGACGCCGGTCACGACGATGCGCGGATCAATCGCCAGCTTGCGACAGGCCGCGATGCGCGCCTCCAGCGACGGCAGTTCCTTGGCGTCCTTAAGCGGATTGCCGGGCGTGACCAGCCACCACAACCGGTCGAGCCCCAGCCGCGTTAGCGCGACGCGCGAAACCAGCACATGCCCTTCATGCGGCGGATCGAAGGAGCCGCCGAACAGGCCGATGCGCATGCCGGACGCGTGAGGCGGAAGGCGTGGGATCATGCCGGAGGCAGCTTCACGGGCGCGTCTGCCCCTCGCCGTGCACACGATATTTGAATGAAGTGAGCTGCTCGACGCCGACCGGTCCGCGCGCATGCATTTTGCCGGTGGCGATGCCGATTTCGCCGCCAAAGCCGAATTCGCCGCCATCGGCGAATTGCGTCGAGGCGTTGTGGACGACAATCGCCGAATCGACCTCGGCGAGAAAGCGCGCCGCCGCCGCCTCGTCGTTGGTCACGATGCAGTCGGTGTGATGCGAGCCATGCGTCGCTATATGCGTCATGGCGTCGTCCAACCCGTCAACGACGCGCACGGCGATGATGGCGTCGAGATATTCCGTATCCCAGTCTTGTTCGCTCGCCGGCGTCACGCGCGCGTCCACGGTCCGCGTCGCACCGTCGCCGCGCACCGCGCAGCCCGCCGCGAGCAGCATGTCCACCAAGGGCGCCAGATGCGTCGCGGCGCAGGCGCGGTCGACCAGCAGCGTCTCCGCCGCGCCGCAGACGCCGGTGCGCCGCATCTTGGCGTTGAGCACGATCTTTTTGGCCATTTCGAGATCGGCCGCGCCATGCACATAGACATGCACGATGCCTTCAAGATGCGCGAACACCGGCACGCGCGCCTCGTGCTGCACGCGCGCGACGAGGCTCTTTCCGCCGCGCGGCACGATCACGTCAATGTCGCCATCGAGACCCGCGAGCATCGCCCCCACCGCCGCGCGATCGGTCGTGGGAACCAGGGCGATTGCTTCCGCCGGCAGGCCAGCGGATTCGAGCCCCGCGACGAGACAGCGGTGAATGACGGCCGACGAGCGCGGACTGTCGGAGCCGCCGCGCAAGATCGTGGCGTTGCCGGATTTGAGACACAGCGCGCCGGCGTCCGCCGTCACATTGGGCCGGCTCTCGTAGATCACGCCGATGACGCCGAGCGGCGTCGTCACGCGCTCGATGCGCAGCCCGTTGGGGCGCTCGAACACCGCCAGCACGCGGCCCACGGGATCGGGCAGATCGGCGATCTCCTCGACGCCGCGCGCCATCGCCTCGATGCGTTTTGGATCGAGCGTCAGCCGGTCGAGCGCGGCGGGCGTCGCGCCGGCGGCGCGCGCCGCTTCGACATCCAGCGCGTTGGCGACAAGGATCGCCGCGGCGGCGCGGCGGATTTCGCGCGCCGCCGCGCGCAAGGCGGCGTCCTTGACCGCGCTCGGCGCGAGAGCGGCGGCCCGCGCGCCCCGCCGCGCCGCGCGGCCGATTTCGGCCATGAGGCTTTGCGTGTCGGAGGTTTCAAGGAGCTGCGCTTGCATGGGCCTTGCTCGGGCTGAGGAGACAGACGCAAAAGGAGCTAGCACGACAGGGGCTGGAGCGGAAGCGGGCGACGCCCGAGCGTTATTTTTGGCGGCTCGTCACTCCGACACGATGGGAGGCGCCTCGGTCGGCGGGGCCTCGGATTGCGTCGTTCCCTTGGCGAGAATCTCCACGTCGGCGTCCTTGGTCGACTGCACCTTGAAAACGTTCTGATAGGTTTTTCCGTCGTGGCGGGCGATGGCCACATATTCGCCTTCCGCCAGCATCAGCGACGGAAAGGCGCCGATCAATTCGCGGATCACGTCGCCGCCCGGCGTCAGCACGGAAAAGGAGGTGTTGGC
>PLZT01000026.1 GCA_003152255.1 Methylocystaceae bacterium
CTGTAATCGCGACGGCCAGAAATCGTGACCAAATGCCACGATTTAGTTTGATCGGTGTGGGTATATTTCTCACCATTGTCATCAACATGCACAACCTTAAAATCAGCTGCTTTTTTGTCCTTCAATCTCAAGCTCACTATTAATGTGTGAGGGAGATCGGCGGCCACAATGCGATTTTGACCCTGCTCTACTAGCTTGCACTGGAAAGTTTGCGCCGCCTCCCCATATTCAGATGCATTCTCTTGCACTTTGAGCGGCTGCGCGCACGTTGAAGATGCCCACATTGCAGTGGCTACACATGCGAGTCGGAGCTTTGACATGACGACCTCCCTGGCGAGCGCGACTTGTGGAGATGCGCCTGCTACAAATGAGAATANNTCATGCGCAAACTGGCAAGATTCTATGTTGCATTAGAGAGAGTTGTGCGCAGCGATGACCGATAATTATCAATAAAATAAGGCGCTGGATACCACGTGCACTGCGGAATTGAGGGGAATGATATTGCGGTTGCGAGCTGGAACTTTGGCGACCGCGCGCCACGCTGCGGGGTTAAACCGACATTCGCCAGATAGACCGCAGTTCAAACTAGTACATCGTTTCCTAAATTCGAATCATTTCATGCGGCGTCGAGTTTGTAGGTCCAGCTATGGATCACAGGATTTAGGTTGATGTCGTCGATGGCCGCCATGATTCGATCCTTCAGCTCCTTTTTGGAGGCGACGCGGATGTGGCGTAGCGCGGAGCGCGCGAGTTTGGAGAAGAAGCCCTCGATCAGATTGAGCCAGGAGCCGTGCTTTGGCGTGAAGGTGAATTCGAAGCGACCCGCGGGCTGCTGCGCGAGCCACGCTTTGGTTTCCTTGGAGATGTGCGCGGAGTGATTGTCGAGGATCACTTTGATCGCCGTGTCCGTCGGGTAAGCCTTGTCGAGCAGCTCGAGTAATTCGATGAACTCGCGACTGCGATGGCGATCCTTGACCAGGGCGTGAACCTTGCCGGTCAAGAGATCAATCCCGGCGAGAATGCTCACGGTTCCTCGCCGGACATATTCGTGATCGCGACCAAAGCAAGCATGTTCGCCGGGCTTTGGCGGCAGGTCTGGCGCGGTCGTCCCGATCGCCTGCACGCCCGGCTTTTCGTCATAGGAGACGATCGCGACGGCTTTGCCGCTCTCGCTCGCCGCAGCCTCTCCCGCGGCGGCCTCTTTGAGAACAGCGACCTCGCGGTAAACGCACAGGACTTCCGCCATTTTCGCCTCGAAATCGGCGTCGCGGCGCTCCAGATAATAGCGCACCTTGTGCGGCTTCACTTCGTGCTGGTTGAGGATCTTGCACAGCGTACCCTGCGCCAGATTGGCGAGGCAGGCGTGTCCCGCCACCGGCCCATGCTCACGCGCATGGCGCGCCAGCAGCCGCGTCGTCCACAATTCATGCGGATAGCCAAGCTCATGCGCTTTACGACACGCAAGCGAGACCAGCCAGCTTTTGGCTTCGTCGGTAATCCTGCGCTCCCTGCCGGGTCTGGGGCGATCGTCCAGCGCCCCCAACGGACCAAAGGCCACGGCTTTCTCGACGCAACGCTGCACGGTTTGATGATGCAGCCCCAAGGCTTGGCCCACGGCGAAAAAGCACGGCTCATCCCGATAGGCGAGGAGAATGCGCGCCCGCTCGACGCGACTCGCAGGCGCCGTGCGCGAGCGCGCGATCGTTGTCAGTTGCGCCAATTCTTCATCGTCGATCACCAGCGCAAGCGCCTGTCGCCACGCAACCATGCTTCCAATCCTTCATCTTGCAAATCAAGAGCGAGGCTCCCTACAACGGCGCCCAGAAAATAGGAATCCCTTCCAAACAAGCACTTTCAAGGAATCGATGTACTAGCCTCGATAAGGAGCCGTCGCGTATCACTGCAACCAGCGATCATGACAGCCTTGAGCGATCACTTTTTGACCCACTCCTCTTGACTGACGCGCCGAGCGCTCCATCATGAAAAATGTCGGGTTCGTCTATATTTTCTTTGAAGAGTTGGCGATATGCCAAATACACTTGTCCGCGACTGGCTGCAAGATCTGCTGCACGATAAGCGACACCCGGACTTTCGGACCTCGCTGGCATGCATCATGGTGGTTTTCGCGACGCTGGGCGCCATAATGGCCTTTCGCACGGCCAGCGCCGAGCACGACAATACGATCCGGGAACGCAGACTGGCGTATGGATATTTCTTCGAAACCATCGAACGACAAAAGGAATTAAACGGCATTCTAGAGCGAGCTCTATTCGAAACGCGTCTATCGAGAATATACCAGACGGGCCTATCCAAGATGGAGACCGCGGACCGTCTGCGCCAAGCGAAGCCTGCAACCGCCGCCTGGCTCGATTTACAGGCGCAGGAAGAATTTGCGGCCCGCCGCGCGGTTAAGCCATTCTGGGCGTTGACACCGTCAATGCAAAACTGCCTCTCCGTTGCGAACCATCTTCAATGGACAGTAGCGCCTCTTCTGTCGGAGCTTGGTTTCGAAACCGAATGGCAGGATCCACGTCCTGCGATCGATCTCCCCCCCGACAGCGCTGATTGCAAGTTCGCGGAACGTAAGGAGCCAACTCGATCAATCTTGCACCTGCTCGAAGGGGAAATCCAGAGGGGCCATGAGCTAATTCCCAAACTCGCGATGAGCGTGGTGTTGTTCGTGGCCGCTCTGGTGTGCTTCACTCTCGCCGATCTGAGCACCCGCAAATGGTACAAAGGTATCTGGCTAGCCGGCGGTCTGCTCGTCGGAGCAGTTTGTCTTTTCTACGCTCTTCAGGCCGACCAACGAAGTTGGCCTTTCCTAGCCTTAGCGGTTGGCTCATTTTTGTTGTTGTTTTCGGTGATGTGGAATGTCGGCTATCTGAGCACTAGCGAGGAGGGGGGGCACCAGTCGCCGCTGCTGGAACCCGAGACGAGAATTGGACGCTACCCCGAACTGCCGCACGAGGCCAGCGACAGTTTTTCGCGTTTTACGATTTTTGCGATCGCGTTCACGGTATTTGCGAGCGCGCTTTCCGGTTATTGGTACAGTGTGGCTGAGTCGGCTAGTGGAGAAGCTGCAACACGAGCTCTGAGGCAGGAAACGGTTATGTCGGAGCGGTCCTCGCGACTGCGCACGGCTCTGCTCAGCGCTAATAGCCAAAGCGCCGACTATAGCGAAGCGCAGGCACGGCACTCGTGGATCAATCAGCAGCTTGACGCATCGGGCGCGACCCCGCTTATCGACATTGAGATTGCGAGCGCCGGCAACTTGCGTGGATACCTTCTTGGTAATGACAAGTTAAGGGCCATGATGAGCGATCCAGAAGCCGGCATCGAGGCCGATCCTCATTTTCCGAGGCGTTTGGTGCGTGAGGACCCCTATTTTGCGCTTAAAGATGGGGTTCTAAAAAACAATGCTTGGGAGCCATTTGCCATTTGGGATGCCGAGAGCGGCGAGAGTCTCTCATGGCATCATAAAGCGGCGGTTTTCCTCTTCACACTGACGTTGTTCGCGATCGCCTTGTACTTATTCGGTCAGGGGCACAGCATGGGACGCCGCAGCGCCGCCTACATAATGGTAGGGTTTGGCACCTTGTTTGCGCTGATAGGTCTAGGGCGCGGCTCTTATGCTCAATTCGGAAATGAAGTAACTCGTCACTCGACTCAACAGCGATTGCCGATGAATGCCGTTTTAGTGCGGAGCGATTCGGACCTGAGCCGGAGCTGCCGCAAGAAAGAGCCGCGCGCCATTTTGCCATCGCCAAGGTGTTGCTGAACATAGCCGGTGATTCTGAACGTTACGAGGAGGCCCGCGACCATCTGCGCTGTGTCGTGAAAATGCGCCCTGATTTTTCGGCGGCATACGAAGCTCTAGCGACCGCAGAAACACGGGCTGGGTCAGTCGAGATCAGGAGCTCTTACCTCAGCCTGCCGAAGCGGGAAAATGTGGAGGCAATTGCTGCGGCAAAGCGTGCCGCACTGGAGAAATTTCATGAAAAAGGCTTCAAACGACCGCCCAAGTTGCTAATGACTTATGCTTTCGTCAATCTGCTCGACGCGCTCCGCCGACGCGACACCAGCGCCTTGAAGGTAAGCGTGCAGGCCCGCGAGGTCATCCGACGCGCCAGGGCACTCTTGATAGCCAAGGCCTTGAGAACAAGCGTCGACGCCGCAAGGCAGGCTTTGCGCTCCGCCCAGGACGCTGGCGGGACTTACCGCTCCAGCTTGTCGTGGTTCCAATTTAACTGGCTCTTCTGCAATTTTTG
>PLZT01000092.1 GCA_003152255.1 Methylocystaceae bacterium
CGCGCGGGCTGCCAGGGCGGACAAGAGCGCGCACCAAGAACCCGGCCTCATCTAACCTATGCAGGACCGCCGATCCGATGAACCCGCTCGCCCCGGTCACGAAAACTGTTGTCGCTTTAGCCATTTAGCCTACATTCCCTAGTACATCGTTTTCTAAATTCGAATCATATCATGCGGCGTCGAGTTTGTAGGTCCAGCCATGGATCACCGGATTTAGGTTGATGTCGTCGACGGCCGCCATGATTCGATCCTTTAGCTCCTTTTTGGAGGCGACGCGGATGTGGCGTAGCGCGGAGCGCGCGAGTTTGGAGAAGAAACCCTCGATCAGATTGAGCCAGGCGTTGCGAGTGAGATTCTCGAAGTCTTTCGCCAAACGGCGGCACCGACCAAGCCAGGCGAAGGTTCGCTCGACGAACCGCTGCACATTGTTGCCAGGTCGCACGAGAGTGCTCAGGCGAGGTGGGGCTGCCCGGCGCGTTTGGTGGTGGAACTCGGAATATGATCTCGATCGCGGCGCCGTCGATCTCGATGCGGCGGACGAGGGCACGAATAATTTCGCGTTGTCCGGACCGATCGAGCTTGGCCAGTCCCTCCGATACTTTCGCGGAGAAGTCTTCCAAACGACTGATGACGAGACAAAGGTCGCGTTCACTTTCAGCGGCTCAAACGGCGGCTTCGTGGCGCTCTTGAAGATGCGACAACCGCTGCTTCATACCCGTAACCCTTGGTTCAAATTCGTCTTTCTCGACGAACCCGTCCGCATAGCTGTCGATGAGCCGGCCGATCCCGCGCCGCAAGGCGGTCATTTGCTTGTCCAGCCGGGTCGTTTCCTCCGGCGCGGCGGCGCCGTCGGCGGCCTGGGCGATGCGGCGCCTGAATTCGTCGGCCACGCCCTCCGGTGTAAATCGCATTCCAATCATGACCCCTTTCAATGTTTCTCATGATAGTAAAATCAGTCGCTTATGTGTGTGACCCGTCGCCGATCGGCGTCGTGACCCCACGCCGATTTACAACGCAGCGCGGGCAAGCGCCAACAGCTAACTCATATGTCCCGTGTCCTGCCGGGCGGGATGTAGGTAGTTTCCGAGTCTTCCGCTGGCGCTTCGTCGCCGGCTATTCTGCAGCTGGTCAGTCTGTTGTCGGGACTGATGGTAGTTGACAGTCGGGTATTCGGCGGAGGGTGTCGCATAGCGCTCCGGTATGGGAGCGAATCGAAAATCAGCCGTGGAGTGCCGATCAACGTCGTCGGTGGGAACGGCTGAAATGAAGGTGGCTGAACTCCATCGGCAAGTGGATATGGTGTGCTGAAGAAATAGCACCATGCGGGAATGCTCGAGTCGGACATTTCTACACAAAACTCGATCGTGCATTTTTACTCGCGTGAATATGTCCTGATGGCTGGGCGGCTCTCAGGGCGGTGAGGCTCGGTCAGGATAAGGAGATGCTAAAATGTCGATTGGGACTATCCTTCTCATCATCTTGGTGATCGCATTGTTGGGCGGCTTTAGTGGAATTGGCGGCGGCCCTTTTTACGGGACTGGCTACTATGGGGGCGGCGGCCTCGGTCTTGTGGTTATTGTTCTGTTGATCTTGGTTTTGCTCGGCAAGCTTTGATCCAGCCAAGATCATTAGAAAGCCTCGCTTCGGTGGAGCTTTTTGCTGGGCAAGAATCGATTCTTCGATCCTTGGGGTGATGTCTATGGGTCGATGTCAGCTTGGTCTGCCCCGAAAAGTTCTCTAGTGGCGGGGACAAGCTTGATTTCTACCCCGGCGCACTTTCGCCGGGGTCAGAGTTATTTATGCGGTCGACTGCTTGGGTGTGCCGCATGTTGGCGTCGAATATCTTCGCAAGATCGCGGCGGGATCGCGTCGCGTTCAGTGGGGAAGCGCTCAATAAGCGAATCTCCATTGTCGTGTATGGCGGGTTTATCTGAGAACTGAAGGAATCGACCAAATGAAGAAAAATCTCATCACAGCCNNCGACGACGACGGTCGCGCCACCGACTGAATTCCTGGCGACCATTCCGGCGGACAGCCTACCCGTCACCGCTTGGTATAAGCAAAGCGTCTATGACACGACGAACACCAAGATCGGCGATATTGCCGATGTGCTGGTGTCGCCGACCGACGGAAAAATCACCGCCTTGATCATCGGAGTCGGCGGCTTCCTCGGCATGGGCGAGAAAGACATCGCGGTCGCCTTCAATGAGGTCAAATGGACCGTGAGGGATAACAAGAACTATCCGACTATTCAAACGACGAAGGAGGCGCTACGCATCGCGCGAGGCTTCAAATACGATCCCAAGACTTCCNNGGGACATGCGGCTCTCAATAACCGGGAGATTAAGATGAACTGGGATCAGATCAAAGGAAACTGGACGCAGCTCAAGGGTAAGGCGCAGAAAGAATGGGGCAAGCTCACCGATGATGATTTGAAAATCATCGAAGGAGAGCAAACCCAACTCATTGGACGCATCCAGGAGCGTTACGGCTATACCCGCGAACAGGCTGAGAAGGCCGTAGCGGATTGGCATGCTCGCAACCAATAGTTAACGCTATACGCTATGAAATTCTATGCCGGCGAAGTCATGTCCGACTTCGCCGGCCTGTTCCAGTTGGAGACTCCGTATTTGGGCTATTGGCTCTTCTGAGCGGCATAGGGGCAAGAGCAGACGGCGCCAATATTCTGAGCGCACAGACAAAGTGACATTCTGGGGCGCGCTGGCGATGGCTCCACCCGCAGGGGTCGGCAAGGTCCTCGGCGTGATTTTCTAAAAATTGAGACTAAGGAGCCACTTGCAAAACTCCCGCAGCCGGACGAGCCGGTGGCGCTTTTAGCTTTTGCGGAGAGGGCTTGCCGATGGATATTCTGGCCTGACGCCGCCAATTCGGCAATCTGAACGCATCTGTGGCGTTGTTGACCGGCTTCACCCCTTTGCGCGGCCCGCGGTGGCCGCGTGTGAGGTTACGCGACGAGCCGCATCATCTGCTCCGCCGTCACCACCAGAATGCCGAACATCAGATGGCAGAACACCTCTTTGGCGCCCCGCGCACACGCACGTGGTTGCCGCCGCAGTTGTCCTTCAGGTTACCGTTGACGCGCTCGCCCGAGCTGCGCTGGTTGTAGCGGACGTCCTCGGCCAGCTCGTAGCCGGCCCGCCGTTTGGCGCGGGCCTCGGCCCTGGCCGCCGCCTTGCCGCCACGGCGCGGATTGGCGTCGATGATCGGCACATGCCCGAGCGCACGGCTCTTATCCCAAATTTCCGGCGCGTCATAGGCGCTGTCCATCAGGTCGTAGAGATTGGCGACACGGCTCGCCGTGATGGTCGCCAGCGGGATCGCCGCCTGGCTGTCGTGCCGCGAGGCCGAGGTCAGCAGGCACGACACCGGGATGTCGCCGTCCGCCGTATCGATATGCAGTTTATAGCCGATCCAGCTTGTCGTATGTCCTTTGGCGTTCCTCTTCGTGCCGACGTTGCAACGCGTTGGAAGATCGGCCAGCATCTGGGACAACGTCTGGCCCAGTTGGCGCTCCAGCCGCCGAGGCTCCGGCCCGGCGGGCGCCTCGCCCTTTTTCGGTCGGCCACGCTTGCGTTTTTGCGGCGTGGGAGCGACCGGCGCCGAGGGCGCCGCCTTCTCTCTCGCGTTGATGGCGGTGGCGTCGCGCGGCTTTGTTGCACGGAGGTGTGTGGTGGCGCGCCGACAGCCAAGTTATTCTATTATGCGACGCGGATGAAATTGGCCCGGCCAAGTTCATTCATTCGATTTAGGGATTTGACCCCGATCGCCACCTCGGTGACACGACGGGCGTCATGGCGCGATCTCAATGCGTCGCCGATGACGCGCTTGTAACGACTGATCGCCGCTTCGACTTT
>PLZT01000750.1 GCA_003152255.1 Methylocystaceae bacterium
GCGCCTCGCCGGGAAACAGCGCGGTGTTGAAATAGGCGCAGAACCAGGCGACGAAGAACATCACCTCGGAAACGATGAACAGGATCATGCCATAGCGGTGATGCAACCGCACCACCGGGGTATGATCGCCCTTGACCTCGGCTTCGTTGATTACGTCGCTCCACCAGCTAAACATGGTGAAGAGCACGCCGATGAGGCCGGCGAAAAACACGTATGCGCCGACCTTGTTGCCGAAGATCGGCATCCCCTTCATCCAGGAAATCGCGCCGATCGCCAAAACAAGCGCCGAAAGGGCGCCGACCAGCGGCCACGGGCTCGGATCGACGAGATGGTAGTCATGTTGCGGTTTCGCGTGTCCATCGGCCATGATCGTCACTTCCTTTGACTGCGCCGGGCGCGCCGGCATGTTTGAAACGCTTCCGGCTCCCAGCGCGCCACGAGGGGCGGGCAGGGATCAGGTTTTTGGTCTTATGGCGGGCGCCAGACTGGTCTTGGTCGACGGTGCGACAGCCGCCGGGCCTTTTACCGCGAAGAACGAGTAAGACAGAGTGATCTCCGCGACATGCCCCATGGATTCCTCGTTCTCCAAAGCCGGATCGAGGAAGAAGACAACCGGCCACTCCGCGCTTTCATGCGCGTCGAGGCGCTGCTCGGAGAAACAGAAACAGGCGAGCTTATTGAAATAGGCGCCCGCCTGGTCCGGACTTACGTTATAGGCGGCGACGCCGCGCGTTTCGTGATCGGCCAGATTGACCACCTTGTAAAAGACGGTCGCCGTTTGGCCGGTGCGCAGCGAGATGCTCGCCACCTCCGGCTCGAACCGCCAGGGAAGATCGCGCGCGACATTGGCGTCGAAGCGGACGGTTAAGGTGCGCTCGCCCTGCTGACCCAAATTCTTCTTGGCGACCTGAGTCGTCCCGCCGAATCCGGTCGCCGCGCAGAAAACGCGATACAGCGGCACGGAAGCGAAAGACAAAATCAGCATCGCCACCGAGCCAACGACGAGCGATAGCGCAATCCGCCGGGTGCGTCTGGGGGTGGGTTTGCCGTTATCGGTGTTCATTCGCCCGACCTCAGCTCGGCGGCAATTGGGCGACGGCACCGCCCAATTTCGCGATGGTTACGGCGTAAAACAGCGCCGCGAACAAGGCCACGGCGAGTCCGATCGCGATATTGCGGGAGCGGCGACTCCGCGCCTGTTCCTTGGTCAGGACGACTCCGTCCTCTTCGCGTGGCGCGTTAGGCTGTTCGTCGACCATTTTCAGTCCGCCATTCCAGTGCGCTTCCATCGCCCGATGTCCCCGGACTAACCCGTGATGGCCGTCAGATGAAGAATGCGCTCGACGACCAGAGTGAGAAAGAGCGCGAAGAGGTAGACGATCGAGAAGATAAACAGCCGCCGGGCGGCGGTCTTCGCCGCCTCCCCGTCGCGGTTTCGGTACGTCGCGAGAGCGCAAAACATAAAGACCGCGCCGCAAAGCGTTGAAATCAGTCCATAGGCCGGCGACGCGTAACCCAGCAGATATGGAAGCACCCCGATCGGCGCCAGCAACGCCGAATAGATGAGGATTTCAAGGCGCGTGCGATCTGGCCCCGCGACATTGGGCAGCATCGGGATGCCGGCGCGGGCGTAATCGTCGCTTTTAAGGAGGGCAAGGGCCCAAAAATGCGGCGGAGTCCAGATGAAGATGATCGTGAACAGCACCAGGCTCGAAAGACCGAGTTCACCCGACGCCGCGGCGAAGCCGACCATTGGCGGCAAGGCCCCCGCCGCTCCGCCAATCACGATGTTCAGCGGCGTCGCGCGCTTGAGCCACATCGTGTAGATCACGACATAGAAGAAGATGGTGAAGGCGAGCAGCCCCGCCGCGAGCCAATTCGCCACTAGGCCGAGCGTAAAGATCGACATTCCCGCGAGAACCAGGCCAAACGCCAGAGCTTCCTCGCGCGCGAGGCGCCCCGACGGGATTGGCCGCTTGCGGGTGCGCGTCATCAACGCGTCGATGTCGGATTCAAACCACATGTTCAGCGCGCCGGAGGCGCCGGCTCCGACCGCGATCGCGAGCAGCGACGCGAAGGCGATGACGAGATTCGGCGGCGTGGGCGCCATCACAACGCCTGTCAAGGCCGTGAAAACGACAAGCGACATCACGCGCGGCTTCAGCAGCGCGAAATAATCCGAAGGCGCCGCGATCGAAATGCGCGGGGCTCGACCATCGTCGATCCTAAGTGACGCGTCGCTCATCTCTCGCTCCGCTTATTGTCGGACAAGCCAGGCCTCCATGGTCTGGTCGCGTGGCCCCGCCGGGTTAGACCGCCCTCCCGCCGAGCTTGGAGGCTCGGCGGGAGCGCGAAACTCAATGTTCCGAGCCGGAAATGCGGGGCAGAACCTCGAACTGATGGAACGGCGGCGGCGAGGGCAAAGTCCATTCCAGCGTCGTCGCGCCAACGCCCCAAGGATTGGCTCCCGCGGGGATCTTCCTCAGATAGGCGTCGATCACGACATAGAAGAACACCAACACGCTGACGCCGCCAATATACGCGCCGATCGACGACCAGTAGTTCCAAAGGGCGAAGGCGTCGGGATAGTCGATATAGCGGCGCGGCATGCCGGCGAGACCCAGGAAGTGCTGCGGGAAGAACGTCAAGTTGACGCCGATGAACAGCACCGCGAAGTGAACCTTCGACAAGGTCTCATTATACATGTAGCCGCTCATCTTCGGAAACCAGTAGTAGAATCCCGCGAAGACGCCGAACACCGCGCCGAGCGACATGGTGTAGTGGAAGTGAGCGACGACGTAGTAGGTCTCGTGCAACTGGCGGTCGGCGCTCGCATTGGCCAGCACGACGCCGGTGACGCCGCCCATCGTGAACACGAAGATAAAGCCGATCGCCCAGATCATCGGCGCGCGGAAGGAGATCGAGCCGCCCCACATGGTCGCGATCCAGGAGAAGATCTTGATGCCCGTCGGCACGGCGATCACCATGGTGGCGAACACGAAGTAGCGCTGCGCGTTCAGCGAAAGGCCGACCGTGTACATGTGGTGCGCCCACACGATGCAGCCGAGGAAGCCGATCGACACCATCGCATAGGCCATGCCGAGATAGCCAAACACCGGCTTCTTGGAGAAGGTCGAGACGATGTGGCTAATGAGGCCGAACGCCGGAAGGATCAGAATATAGACTTCCGGATGCCCAAAGAACCAGAACAGATGCTGGAACAGCAGCGGATCGCCGCCGCCGGCCGGATCGTAGAACATCGTGCCGAAGTTACGGTCGGTCAGCAGCATGGTGATCGCGCCCGCCAGAACCGGCAGGGTCAGCACCAGCAAGAAGGCGGTGACCAGCATCGCCCAGCAGAACAGCGGCATGCGGTGCAGCGTCATGCCGGGCGCGCGCATGTTGAAGATCGTCGTGATGAAGTTGATCGAGCCGAGGATCGACGAGGCGCCGGCGAGATGCAGCGCCAAAATCACGAAGTCCATCGCCGGGCCGGGATGGCCGGTGTTGGACGACAATGGTGGATAAAACACCCAGCCGCCGCCAAAGCCCATCATGCCCGGAGCGCCTTCGACAAACATCGAGAGAACGACCAGCACTAGCGAGACCGCCAGGAACCAGAAGGAAATATTGTTGAGGCGGGGGAAGGCCATGTCCGGCGCGCCGATCATGATCGGAACGAACCAGTTGGCGTAGCCGCCGATCAGCGCCGGCATGACCATGTAGAAGATCATCAACACGCCGTGAGCGGTGATGAAGACGTTATAAAGGTTCTTGCCGCCGTCGAGCGCCATCGCCGGATCGACGCCCTGGAGCAGCTGCGCCAATCCGGGGAAAATCGTGATGCCGGGATGCATCAGTTCGGCGCGGATCGCGATGGACATCAGCGTGCCGACGACGCCGCCGATCACCGCGAGAATGATGTAGAGCGTGCCGATGTCTTTGTGGTTGGTCGAGAAAAGAAAGCGGCGCAGCCCCGTGGGATGCCCGTGCGCGCCGTCATCGGCGGTGGTCGAACTTGCCATGGTCATGTTCCTCGAATGCTTGGTCGGTGTTCTTGCGGGAGAGACGGATCATTGATTCGCGGCGGCGGCGAATCGCTGGCGAGAGTCGGCGCCCGCGAATTTCTTTTTCGCCTCCGCCAGCCACTCCTGATACTTTTCCCAGCTCACCACGCGGATCGCGGCAGGCATGAAAGCATGATCCTTGCCGCAAATTTTCGAGCATTGACCGTAATAAATCCCTTCCTTCTCCGCCTTGAACCAGGTCTCGTTCAGGCGCCCCGGAACCGCGTCCATGCGAATGCTGAAAGCGGGGATCGTGAAGGAGTGGATGACGTCGGAAGCCGTGATCTGAAGCTTCACCACCTCGTTGACCGGAACCACCGCCTCGTTGTCCACGGAGAGCAGGCGAACGTCGCCGGGCTGAAGGTCGCTTTCCGGCTTCATAACCTGGTCGAAACCGAAGCCGCCGCCTTGATCCTCGGGGTATTTATAGGACCAGTACCACTGATTGCCGGTCACCTTGATCGTGATTTTCGCCGGCGGAATCTCCACCTGATGCGCCAGCAAGCGGAACGAGGGGATGGCGATAAACACCAGGATCAGCACCGGGACCAGCGTCCAGGCGATTTCCAGCCCCGTGTGATGGGTCAGCTTGGANNAGCAATGAAGCTGATGACCGGGAGCAACACGACGTTGTAAAACTGTTGTGTTTCGCGCCCAACCTCTGTCACCGTCGCCGGCAGTCCTATGCCTCCAGGAGCGGGCTGGCCTTCGACTTGCGCGGCCGCGAGCCCCGCGAACAGAAGGACCGGAAGAAAGGCGGCGCCCGCGAGAGCGGCGCGTCGGAGAAAATGTCGGTTGCGGTTGTGCATTAAGGTCGCCTTTCGAACCTTTCGTCAGTCGTTTGGTCGCGTGGATCGCCGCTTACCCACGCTTGGGCGCTGATGCAAGAATCGAACTCGTTACGCCCTAGCCGCGCGCGGCGGTTCGACAACGCGCCGTTTCAATCACAATCCGCCGGTTGGCGCAATTGCTGCTTCGCTATATTCACGCAGGCAAAAAGCCGCACCCTCGAAAAAAAAAGCCGTCATCGCGGGCGGGGCGGGGCAGATCGCGCATCCAAGATGCAACTTGACAGAGCATGACTATTCGTTACCCAGTCGAGCGCGCTCGCGCGGCCAAGGCCGGGCGCTTGTCGGCGGGTGTCGCTCCGGAGCGGGCCGCGGCCGCGGCGAGACGACACTGCAACTGGAGGTCAAATGACGGCTTTGCGCGCCGCAATATTCAAATTCCCGCCGCGACAACTGGTCGCGGGCGTTCTTGTGGTAACTGCTAGACTTTCGGTTTTGCTGGTGTTTCTCGCCCCGGTTCTTTTCGCCGCAAACGCGGCCCGCGCGCAGGGCGTGGTCAAATCCAAGTTCGGCGATTGGGAAATTCGCTGCGATACGCCCGCGGGCGCGAACGCGGAGCAATGCGCCCTGATCCAGAGCGTCACGGCCGAGGACAAAGCCAACGTCAATCTGGTCGTGATCGTCCTAAAGACTAGCGACGGAAAGAGTCGTCTGCTGCGCGTCATAGCTCCGTTGGGCGTTCTGTTGCCGAACGGACTCGGCCTGCATATCGACCAAAACAACATCGGCAGCGCCGGTTTCGTCAAATGTCTGCCCACTGGCTGCATCGCCGAGGTGGTCATGGACGACAAACTGGTCGAGCAATTAAAAACCGGAAAAACTGCGACTTTCGTCATACATCAGACCCCCGATGAAGGGATCGGCTTGCCGTTGGCTTTGAACGGTTTCAAGGAAGGCTACGCGAAACTGCCATGAAATACGGCGAACGACCATTTTCTCGGGGCGACCGCCTAGCGCTCGAGACGAGAAGCGCGCGATTTTTTGATTCTGGCGCCCGGCGTCGAGTCGGGGCGGTCGCGATGATTGTCGGCGCGTTGCTTCCCGGCGCGCCCCAGGCTTGGGCGGACGACTCCGAATCGACGTCCAATCGCGTTTTGCAAATGTTTGGTCTTGGCCGCGGCTCCGGCGACAGCTCGAAACCCGCTCCCACGCTGGCGGAGTGTCCCGAGATCGTCGTCGATGGCGGCGGCGCCGAGCTTCGCGCGCCTCCCGGCGCCGACGCTTCGAGCGTGCGCTATCAGATCGCGGTGACACGGACGGCGCGCGAGTGCGCGCTGGTCGGGAACGATATCTCGGTCAAGGTCGGAATCATGGGCTCCGCCGTCCTCGGTCCCGTCGGACAACCCGGAGCCTATTACGGCAATTTGCGCGTCGCTCTTCGTCGCAAACGCGACGAACAATTGTTTGGCGCGAAAGACTATCGCGTCGGGGCGGAGATTCCCGCCGGCGCCGCGCGAGCGGATTTCACCCTATTGGTCGAGACGCTGGAGGCCCCTTTCATCAGCCAGAAGGCGGCGGAGGATTACGAGGTCATCGTGGGGTTCAAGCAGAGCGGCGCCGACACGGCGACTCCCAAGCCGGAGAAGAAACGCCGCAAACCCGCCGCCGAATGAATCAAGGGCGCGCGAACCGCGCGCCCTTGATTGAGCGGATATTCTCTCGACGAACCGCCGCGGGATTTCAGTGCGCGAGCGCGCCTAATTGCCGGATGCCTTCGGCGACGAAATCCTTGCCGCCCGCCACGCCGCCGCGCAAAATGCTCTCCGCGACCTTCGCGGCGGAGTCGGCGGCCGCCGCGCGAACGTCGGCGACGGCCTGCGCCTCGGCTTGAGCGATCTTGTCCTTGAGCTGCTTGTCGCCGCGGGCGACATATTCGTCGAGACGCTTGCGCGCCTCGGCGGCGATCATGTCCGCCTCGGATTTGGCGCTCGCCACGATGGCGGCGGCCTCGGCCTCGGCCTCGGCGCGCTTGTTCTCGAAAGAGGCGAGCAAGGCCTCGGCCTCGGCGCGCAGCTTTTGCGCTTCGGCGAGTTCGCTCTTCACGCGATCGATGCGCGCGTCGAGGGCGCCAAAAACCTTGGCGTGGGCCCCCACCTTGAGCAGCACGCCCAAGAAGATCACAAAACCGACGGCGACGAAGACTTCGGCCTCAAAATGCATGGTTCTATTCCCCTCAGTGCGTCGTGGCGTCGCGGTAGGCGGCGCTCAGCTTCGCTCCGTCGACTTTCGCGCCGGTCAATTTCGCGACGATCGCCGCGGCGGCTTCCGTCGCGATGCCTTCGACACTGGTCATCGCCCGAGCCTTTTCGGCGGCGATGCGCGCCTCCGCGGCCGCGATTTCCTCGGCGAATTTCTTTTCCGCGGACGAACGCAACGCGCCGACTTCCGCCGCGATTTTCTGCTGAGCGTCGCGGCCGATGGTCTGCGCCTCGTCCTTCTTGGCTCGCAGCGTGGCGTTGTTTTGGGCGTCGGCGGCTTGGGCCTTCGCCTGCGACTCGCGCGCGGCGTCGAGATCCGCGCCGATCGTGGACTCGCGCGTGCTCAAGATCGTGGCGACGCGCGGCAAGGCGAGGCGCGACATCAGCAAATACAACACGCCGAAAATCAAAATGAGCCAAACCAGTTGCGGCGCGAAATTCGATGTGTCGAATGGGGGAAACGCGCCTTTTTGCACGCCGCCATGCGCCAGCGATCCAGCGGCGCTAGCGTTTTCCGCGTCGCCCTCGGCGGAATTGGTCTCCTGCGACGCTTCTTGCGCGGCGTAGGCGGAAGAGATGATCGCCATGACGGCTCCAGATAGCTTAAGCGGCCAATGCACGGCGCGGCCTAGATGGCGCGCGCGTTCTCGAAAGCTCTCAACGTCCGGCCCGACAAAGGCCGGGCCGGACGCGAAACTCACTTCAGATAGAGCAGGATCGCGATCAGAAACGCGAAGATGCCGAGACCTTCGGCGAGCGCCGCGCCGATGATGGCGTTGGTAAACTGGCCAGCGGCGGCCGACGGGTTACGCAGCGCGCCATTGACGAAATTGCCGAAAATAATGCCGACGCCAATCGCGGCGGCGCCGGTGCCGATCGCCGCGAGGCCGGCGCCGACGAGTTGAAGTTCAGAGGCCATTATCATCTCCTGCTAGGATTGTGGGCGACCATTTGTTGTTGATGAATTATCAGTGGCCCGGGTGAATTGCGTCGTTCAGATAGACGCAAGTGAGAACCGAAAAGACGAACGCCTGCAAGCAGGCGACCAGCAATTCGAGAGCGTAAAGCGCGGTGATCGCGAGCAGCGGAACCGGCGCGAGCGCGGCCCAGGCTCCGGCGCCGAGCAGCAGCGCGACGAAGCCGCCAAACACCGCGAGCGTGATGTGGCCCGCCAGCATATTGGCGAAGAGACGCACCGACAGTGAAATCGGACGCGACAGGAACGAGATGATCTCGATCGGAATCAGCACGACCAGCACCGGCGCCGGAACGCCGTGCGGCACGAACAGCTTCAGGAAGCCAAAGCCGTTGCGATAGAAGCCGTAGGCGACGACAATCGCCATGACAAAGACGGCAAAACCGAAAGTCACGATGATCTGGCTCGTCACCGAGAAGGTGTAAGGGAAGAGGCCGATCAGATTGGCGATCAGCACGAAGGCGAAAAGGCTGAACACGAAAGGAAAGAACCTCATGCCCTCCTCGCCGGCGATCTGGCGCACCATGCCGGCCACGAACTCGTAGAGCATCTCGGCGGCGGCCTGACCGCGGCCCGGCGTCAACGCCTTGCGCGAGGTCGCGAAGACCATCAGCAACACGACGCCGAACGCCGCGAGCAACATATAAAGCGACGCATTGGTGAAGGAAACTTCGATGCCGTTGATTTCGTGCTCCCACAGGCGCACAAGTTCGAACTGCTCGATCGGATTTGGCTTCGCCGCTGTTTCAGGATTCATCGCTTTTTCCGGACGGCGCGCGCCCGGCCCTTTGTCGCTAGCGGCGTCGGCCTTCCGGCGCCATTTTCTAAGCCTTGCCGTCTGGCGGCGTTTCGTCTTCCTCATATGACGACGCCTTGCGCGCCGCAATACGATAAATGTTCCAAAATCCCGCCGCGGTCCCCAAACCGAGGAACACGACCATCAGCCACGGCTTGGTGCCGAGCCAGGCGTCCGCTTGCCAGCCGACGAACGCGCCGACGACGATCGCCGCCACGAATTCGGAAAAGACGTTGAGCCCCGCGCTCATCGCCCGTCCGAACGAATTTCCCTTCGCCGCCGCTTCGGTCGGCGTTTGCGCCGCCGCCCGTTCGTCGCGCGCCCGCAGCGCGTCATTAAGCTTTGCAAGGCGCGCCTGCAAGGCCGCCTTGTCCTTGTCCGGCTCTTGATCGCTCATTGACAGGCTCCGCCATGGCCGCATGGTCGGATTGAAAACGCCAGCGACGGGGTTTGTTGGATCTTAAGGGAGGGAACCGACAGGAGCGACCTCCAACCTCGCGGCGGGGCCGATTCAAGCCGGGGGCAACATATTGTCGGGCCACGGCGAAGTCAAGGCGGGTGGAGCGAGTGGAACTCGGTTGAGAAACAAATTGTTAGGCTGTATTCGCCCGCCGCGGACGGCTTTTTCTTCGCGCCGCGGGAAGGGATTGCGCTCGCGCTCTCGCGCACTATAGTCGCGCCGCATCCAACGCCCCATAACGCCAGAGCCGCGCATGACCCGCCATAAGAAAGAAATTAAACGCGTCGTCCTCGCCTATTCGGGAGGACTCGACACCTCGATCATTTTGAAATGGCTGCAAACGGCCTATGGCGCGGAAGTCATCACTTTCACCGCCGACCTCGGCCAGGGCGAGGAGCTCGCGCCCGCGCGCGCCAAGGCCGAATTGCTCGGCGTGAAGCCCGAAAACATCTTTATCGAGGATTTGCGCGAGGAATTCGTGCGCGACTATGTCTTTCCGATGTTTCGCGCCAACGCCCAATATGAGGGGCTCTATTTGCTCGGCACCTCGATCGCGCGGCCGCTGATCGCCAAGAAGCAGATCGAAATCGCCCGCAAGATGGGGGCCGACGCGGTTTGTCACGGCGCCACCGGCAAGGGCAATGATCAGGTGCGGTTCGAACTCGGCTATTACGCCCTGGAGCCGGATATCACGGTGATCGCGCCTTGGCGCGAATGGGATCTCACCTCGCGCGCCGCGTTGATCGAATTCGCCGAGAAGAATCAGATTCCCATTCAAAAGGACAAACGCGGCGACGCGCCGTTTTCGACCGACGCCAATCTCCTGCATGTCTCCTCGGAGGGCAAGGTGCTGGAAGACCCGTCGAAGGAAGTGCCCGATTACGTCTATTCGCGCACCAACGACCCGGAAAAGGCGCCGGATCAGCCGCAATATATTACCGTCGATTTCGAGCGCGGCGACGCCGTGGCCGTCGACGGCGAGAGGCTTTCGCCGGCGGCGCTGCTGACCAAGCTCAACGAACTCGGCCGCATCCACGGCATTGGCCGGCTCGATCTGGTCGAAAACCGCTTCGTCGGCATGAAGTCGCGCGGCATGTACGAGACGCCGGGCGGCGCGATTCTGCTGGTCGCGCATCGCGGCGTCGAGAGCCTGACGCTCGACCGCGGCGCGGCACATCTGAAGGACGAACTGATGCCGCGCTACGCCGAGCTGATCTACAACGGCTTCTGGTTCGCGCCGGAGCGCGAGATGCTGCAAGTGCTGATCGATAAAAGCCAGGAGTTCGTCACTGGGCGCGTGCGCCTGAAGCTTTATAAGGGCAGCGCGACGCTGGTCGGCCGCGAGAGCCCCTATTCGCTTTATGATCAGGATCTCGTGACCTTCGAAGAGGGCGCGGTCGCCTATGACCACCGCGACGCCGAGGGCTTCATCAAGCTCAACGCGCTGCGGCTGCGCACCTTGGCCAAGCGCGCGGCGCGGGCGGAGAAGAAATAGCCCGGCCCTTTATCGCCCGCCCTCCGCCATCACCTCGCCGCGATTTTCTCCCTATCTATAAGAATAGGCAGGGAGAACCTAAGGCTTCGCAATGCGGAAAACCATTCTCGCGGTGGTGGCGTCCATACTTGTCGCGCTGGGCGGCGCGGCGGCGGCGCTTTACTTCTACAACCGTCCGACGGTGCTGGAAGTCGCCGTGCCGCAGCTCGCCGAGGACATCCGCGTGATGGCGGCGGCGGCGCATATATTCTCCCATGACCACAATGAAATCCGTTTGCACATGGTCCCGGTCGAGGATTCCGCCGCCGGCGCCGCCTTGCTTGACTCGGGCAAGGCCGACCTCGCGGTCATGCGCGGCGACATCGCGCTGACGGCGAGCGCCCAGACTCTGGCGATCCTGCATCGCAACTCGGTTTTATTGATCGCGCCTGGCGGCTCGAAGCTGCGCCATATCCCGGATTTGCGCGGCAAGAAGATTGGCGTCGTGCATGAAGTCGCGAGCATGGATCCAAATGCGCGACTGCTGGAGGACATTCTTTCGCAATACGACATTCCGGTGAAGGCCGTCACGCTTGTTTCGCTCTCCCCTGGCGAAACGCGCGCCGCCGTCGAGGGCGGCAAGGTCGATGTGATTTTCGCGGCGCCCGCTCCGCAAAGCGGCATGGATCATGACATCGTGGCCGCGATCGCCGGCGTTTCGAAGAAGGCGCCGGTGTTCATCCCGATCAGCGAGGCCAAGGCGATCTCCAAGCGTTTTCCGGCATTGGAGCCGATGGAGATCGTGCAGGGCGCCTTTGGCGGCGATCCGGCCCGGCCGGCCGCCGCCTTCGATAGTTTGAGCGTCAGCGTTTTACTGATGGCGCGCAATACGCTGCGGGATGACGTGGCGGCGGAAGTGACCCGATTGTTTTTCTCTCACCGCGGCGCCATAGCGCTGGCGGCGCCGCTCGCCAATTCGATCGAGGCGCCTTCCACCGATAAGGGCGGCGCGATACCGGTGCATCAGGGCGCCGCCGATTATCTCGACGGGACCGAGCGCGGCTTCTTCGAGCGCTACAGCGATTTGTTCTATATCGGCGCCATGCTGCTGTCGCTGGTCGGCTCGGGCGCCGCGGCCTTGGCCAGCCGGCTGAATCCCGATTCGCATGAGCGCACCGAGCAATTGACCGAGAAACTGCTGCAAATCCTGCAGGCGGCGCGGTCGGCGGCGAGCCATGCCGACCTCGACCAACTCGAGCGGGAGGTCGACGACGTGCTTACGGGCGTTCTCGGCGATCACGGCATGCGCGGCGCCGGAGCGCCGAGCCTGCACCTCGTCATGCTCGCCCTGGACCAGACGCGCCGGGCGATCACGGATCGCCGTCAGTCCCTGTCGCGCGACAATCCGCTGATCGCCTTTCCCGCGCCGCGCCACCTGCCGGCGGCGGAGTAGGGCCGCTCTACGAAATTCCTTTCGGCCTGCCGGCGATCGCCACCAAAAGCTTGCCGTCGCCCAGCAGCCGTTGCGCGGCGCGGCGCGCGTCTTCCAGCGTCACGGCGTCGATTTTGGCGTTGCGCTCGTCGAGATAGGAAGGCTCCAGCCCGTCGAGCTGGATGTTGACGAGCTGACCGGCGATCTTGGTCGAGGTGTCGAAGCGCAGCGCATAGGAGCCGGTGAGGAATTTCCTGGCCTTGTCCAGCTCGTCGGGCGAAGGCCCTTCGCTGGACAGCAATCTGCATTGCTCCTCGAGCACGTCGAGCGTCTCACCCGCGCGCTCGTTCTTGGTCGCGGCGCCGCCGACCATCATCGGACAATGGTCGAACTCGTGGAGCTGCGAATAGACCGAATAGGCGAGGCCGCGCTTCTCCCGCACTTCGTTGAACAGCCGCGCGGTGAAGACGCCGCCGCCGAGGATGTGATTGACCACCAGCGCCGCGAAATAATCCGGGTCTTTCTTGGCGATCCCGGACCGGCCGAAACGCATGGTCGATTGCGGCACGTCGAGATCGATGATCTTGCGCGCGCCAACGTCGTGAACCACTATGTCGCTCACCGGCGCGAGATCGCCACGCTGGGACCATCCGCCGAAAGTCTCGTCGAGCCGGGCGGCCAGAGTCGCGGCGTCGATGGCGCCGACCACCGCGATTTTCAGATTGTCTCGCGCGAACAAGCGGCCGCGCATCGCTTCGAGGTCGGAGCGCGTCAGCCGCTCCAGCGTGTCGAGTTCGCCGCGCGTCGGGCGGCTGTAGGGATGGCCAGGAAACGCCGCCTCGCGAAACGCCTTGGCGACCATCGCGTCGGGGTCGTTGGCGTCGCGCTTGATGCCGGCGGCGAGTTGCCCGCGCACGCGCTCGATCGCGTCCGCGTCGAAGCGCGCGTCGTTCAACGCCAGCTTGAGCAGCGCGAAGGCTTGATCGACATTGCGCGAGAGCGTTTGCAAGTGACCCGACAGCGAATCGCGATCGGCGCCAAAGCCGATATGGACGGCGAGATCCTCGACCGCGCGGTGAAAGGCGCGCGAATCATGGGGACCCGCGCCCTCGTCGAGCAGGCTGGCGAGCAGGGTCGCTAGTCCTTCCTTGCCGGCGGGGTCTTGCGCCGCGCCGCCGCGCGCCGAAAATTCGAGCGCCACCAGCGGCACCGCGTAGCTCTCGACGAGCCAAGCCTCGACGCCGCCGGGCGTGACCACGCGCTGGACGTTTTCTGCTCGGGATTTCGGCGTCGCGAGGGTGTTATGAGCTGTCATCAACAGGTTCCAATCGGCCAGGGCGGCAAAGGGAGAAAGGGCTTAAGCGTCGGCCGTTTCCTTGGGCAGCAAAAAGCCGGTGACGGAACGCTTCTTGTCCAGCCATTTGCGCGCGGCCTCGGTGATCGCGGCGCCCGTGACCGCTTCGATGCGGTCCGGCCAGTCGGCCACGTCCTTGACGGCAAGGCCAGTGGCCAAAGCCTCGCCATACCAGCGGGCCAGCGAGACCTGACTGTCGCGCGCATAAACCGCGTCGGCGATCATGCGCGTTTTGGCGCGCCGCAAATCTTCCTCGCTTATTTTCGTCTCGATGAACTTGGCCAGCACGCGGTCGAGCGCGATGTCGAGATCCTTGAGCTCCACGCCTTCCGCCGGCGTCGCGAAGATATAAAAGCGCGTGTCGTCGAGCGCCGATCCCATGTAATAGGCGCCGACGGAGACCGCCAGCTTCTCCTCGCCGACCAGCGTTTCGTAAAGCACGCTGGCGGGGCCGCCGCCAAGCATATGCGCGAGAACGTCGAGCGCCTCGGCCTCGCCCGGCGCCGCCGTGGTGTATGAGGGCACGACGAAAATCCGCTCGTGCGAAGGCTGTTCGACTTTTTCGTCCGTGAGCGTGACCACCCGCACGGCGCGCGGCGGCGGCTCTTGCGGGCGACGGCGGGACGGCGCCTGCGCGCGCGCCGGAATCGTGCCGTAAGTCCGAGCCGCGAGCGCCTCCACATCCCGCGCGTCGACATCGCCCGCGACGATCAAAATGGCGTTTTCGGGCGTGTAAAAACGCGTGTAATAGGCGAGCGCGTCTTCGCGCGACAGTTCTTCGATCTCATGGTTCCAGCCGATGATCGGCGTGCCATAGGGATGATGGGCGAACAGCGTCGCCTGCAGGGTCTCGTCGAGCTGCGCGCCGGGGTCGTTGTCGACGCGCATGCGGCGCTCTTCGAGCACGACCTCGCGCTCGGGACCGACCACTTCGTCGGAGAGCACCAGATTGGTCATGCGATCGGACTCGAAGCGCATCAAGGTCTCGAGATGCTCCTTGCCGATGCGCTGGAAATAGGCGGTGTAGTCGTATCCCGTAAAGGCGTTCTCCTGCCCGCCGAGCTCCGCGACGAGATTGGAGAAGGCGCCCTGGGGATGCTCCTTGGTTCCCTTGAACATCAAATGTTCGAGAAAATGCGCGATGCCCGACTTGCCGATCGGATCGTCGGCGGAGCCGTTCTTGTACCAGACCATATGGGTCACGACCGGCGTGCGGGGGTCGGGAATGACCACGATTTCCATGCCATTGTCGAGTTTGGAATGAGTCACGCCCGGCGCGGCGGGGGCGGGCGCCGTTGTCGGGCCGGGCGTGAGAGCGATCGCGACCGAATTTTGCGTCGACATATCCATCTTTCCTCGGCGAGACGCCGAAAGTTGGGGCGCTGAATATTAGCCGCCTAATATAGGGATGGATTCGCCCGTTGTCAGGCGCCGAGACGCCATCGGGTTAAAGCCCCGTGAAATCCGGGCGCCGCGCGGCCTCGTCCGCTCTCTCAGAACAGCCGGCGCCTATGCTTCAGGCAATTTCAACGTCAGACATTTGGCCGCCCCGCCCGCCTTGATGAATTCCGAAAGATCGGTCAGCACCGGCTTGAATCCGGCCGCGCGCAAGCGGCGCCGCAAATCGTCCGAGGCGCCGTTCATGAAGACGCGTCCATTGACCTCGACGGCGTTGCACGCAAACAGCCGCGCGTCGTCCTCGCCGACCTCGATGCGTTTCTCGGCGGGGACCAGTTCGGCTATCGCTTGCCGCGACGCGGTGTCGAACGCAAGCGGGTAATAGATCAACCATCCATCCGGGAGGGGGCAAAAGCACGTGTCGAGATGATAGAAGCGCGGATCGACGAGGCGAAGGCCAACAACGCGCCGCGCGAATATGGTCTCCAGCAGCGGCGCCGCCCGCGCGCTGGAGCGCCACCCATGGCCGCACCAGATTAGGGACCGCGAGTCGTCGAGCAACGCGTCGCCGGCGCCTTCGAACGCGATGTCCCGAGGCCAGGGCGCGATTTCGAAGCCCTCGGCCTCGAACCAGGCGCGGAACGGAGGCTCCTCCGGCTGTCTTTCCTTGGTCGCGAAATGGCTGACGACGGCGGTCCCGCCTATGGCCAGGCCGGCGTTGGCGGTGAAAACCATGTCGGGCAGGCCCGGCGCCGGCGCGACAAAGGCGAGTTCGGCTTCTCTCGCCAAAAGGCGCGCGAGGTTCGTCCATTGCCTTATCGCCAGCGCATTGTCCGCCTTCCCGATCTGATGCTCCATCCAGGGGTTGATGGTGTAGTCGACGCGATAATGCGTCGGGGCGCACATGAGCATGCGCGCGGCCGTCCCGAGCAACGTGGCCTCGGCTTCCTGGCCGGCCTTCGCCGTGTTGGGGGCGCCACGCGGCGCTTTCAAGTTTAGGCCCATCGGCGGCTCCGATCGGTTTGGGGCGCCCGCAACAGCGCGAACAGATTTTTCGGATCATCCGGCCGCGCGATAAGATCGATCTCGTCGTCGATCTCCAACTCATCGGCAAGATCGCGAAGCAAACGGAGGACGGAGAAGTCTTCGATCGCGAAACCCACCGCGTCAAAAATCGTGATGACTCTTCGCGAAGAGCGCCCGGGCTTTCGCCCGGCGACGACCTCCCAAAGTTCGGTGACGGGATGATCAGCGCTCAATTGCTGGATCTCGCCTTCCAAACGCGTTTGCGGCGCGTATTCCACGAAAATCTCCGCGCGCAAAAGAATGTCTCGCGCGAGTTCTGTCTTGCCTGGACAATCGCCCCCGACCGCGTTGAGGTGCGCTCCGGCGCCGACCATGTTGTCGGAAAGAATCGTCGCCCTTTGTTTGTCCGCGGTGATCGTCGTGACAATGTCCGCTCCGATGACAGCGTCTTGCGCGCTCGCGCAGCGCATAATGGAAAGACCGGAGTCGGCCATATTGCGCTGGAACTTTTCGGCGGCCGCCGGATCGACGTCATGGATCCGCAATCGGTTGACGCCGAGCGCGGCCTGAAAGGCGCAGGCCTGAAATTCCGACTGCGCCCCCAGGCCGATCAGCGCCATGGTTTCGCTCTCCGGCCGCGCCAGATAGCGCGCCGCTAGAGCGGAGACGGCCGCGGTTCTGAACGCCGTGGCGAGGGTCATGTCGGCCAAGAGGCGCGGGTAGCCGGTCGCGACATCGGCCAGCACGCCGAAGGCCGCGACGGTCTGCAGGCCGCGGCGCGTGTTTTTCGGATGGCCGTTGACGAATTTAAAGCAATAGGTCTCGCCATCGCTCGTGGGCATGAGTTCGATGACACCGTCCTTCGAGTGGCTCGCGAGACGCGGCGCCTTCTCGAAACACTCCCAGCGGCGAAAGTCTCGCTCCAGATAATCGATGAGTCGAAGGCAGAATCGGTCTCGCCCGACCCGATTGACGATCTTTCCGATGGCGGAAGCGCTCAAAAAGCGAACCATGCGGCCCCCGTGGTCTTGCAGTACTTCCGGCATGATAATTCGCCGTCGCGCTAACAAATATGGCAAGAAGCTATAAAGCATGATAATATTCTGATAAAATATACACTAGTAATGATCATTATGACAGAGGCTCGGGCATGGATGATCTGGATCATCGTCTGATCGCGGCATTGAGGGTCGATGGCCGCGCCCCGCTGTCCGAACTCGCGAAAAGCCTTTGCGTCTCGCGGGGCACGATTCAGAACCGCCTGGATCGATTGATCGCTTCCGATGTCATTCTCGGCTTCACCGTGCGCGTTAAGGGTAGTCCCGCGGCCAATCAGATTCGCGCGATCATGATGATCGAGGTTGCCGGCAAGAATACGAGGCAGGTGGCGAAATCGCTGCGGGGAATGCCGCAAATCCATGCGCTGCACAGCACGAACGGCGCTTTCGATCTGATTGCGGAGATTGAAGTCGCGAATCTTGTGGAGTTCGATCGCGTGCTCTCGACCGTCCGATCGATCGACGGAATCGCAAGAAGCGAAACCAGCCTGCTGCTGGCGCCGGCCTGAGCCTTTTCCGCGCGGCGCCGCGCATCGCCGGTTACGGAAGCGGCTTATTCAAGTTCAGGCGACGTAGCGCCTCCCGCGCGTGGGTTTTCGCTGCTTCCACATGGCCTAGTTTCGTCTCCTCGATGGCGAGCGCGAGATGATTGATAGCTTCGAAATTGCGAGGCCCGCGCCTTTCGCAAGTCTGGGCGCGACCGACGTTCAACCCTGCCTGCGTGGCGAGCAAAGTGAAAAGTCCGATCAATTTCAGGGATAAATCCTCGGGATGACTGGCCGGCCTTGTGTCGCCGTCATCTGCTTCCAGCCAATTCATGTCGGAGTAGGGGCCGTCCGCCCCGGAAGTCTGCTCGGCCGCGAACGCATCCTGGGGCGACGCCTTCGCGACTTTCCGCCTCAGCAGCCTGAGAGCCTCGTCGAGCGACTCCGCGAGCCATCGATCGTATTCTTCTTCGTTCATCATGCCGCCGCCTTCTCGCCGGAATTGCGCCGGTTGATCGGGTCCTTAAAACGCCTCGGACTTCGCCGGCGCCAAACCGACAACTCGAACGAGGCCGAAAAACACAACGCGGGAAATCGGTTAGCAGCCGCCCACAAACAAAACATATGGATGCGCGAGCCCGAAAAAAAGGAAGCAAGTCGTTTTTTATGTGAACGATGCGCGGAGCGCGCGAGAATACGTCGATGGTCGGCCAGGCATAGGTTCTTCAGCTCGCCTCCAATCACCTCGACGATGACGCTGGGGGCTCCGACCGCCTGCCTTCTCGCTTGGAAACCGCAAAGCGCGAGCCCGTCTTGAGCGCAAGTTCGCGAAAGCCATGCCTTGGGTCCGCGCCGCGACCTCCGTCGCTATTCGTCGACGATGAAATCAATCTTGCCTCGAACCACATCGCCATCGGGAGACAAAATCCGATAACGCACGTGATAGCGGCCCGGAGCAAGCATGGGAGCGCTCATGTCCATGTCGCGCGACGCCCTCTGCTGCGTCTTGGACGCAAGCACGGCGCCATCGTCGTCCTCCAAGTCGACCGTTGAATATCGGGCGTCGGCCCTCAGGGAGAAATGCAATTTTATTGTATGCGGCGCTGTCTTGAGATGCGCCTTCGCCGGCGGGAACGAGCCGGTGAGATAGCCATGCGCTTCCGCGCGACGCCCTATCGCCGCCAGCAAAAGGGCCGAATACAGGACGCCCACGCCACTGCGAAAGAGCCTCATGACGCGCCCTCCCTTCGGTTTCGGCAGGGCGACAAATTGCGCCTTGCCGACATCGCTCCGATCAACCGCGCGACTAAGTAACTCGTTATAAGTAGGACTCTTCGCCCGCCGGGCAACATGCTCGCGGGGGGGGGGGCCGAATACCGGGCGCGACGCGGGCCGCCTCGCCGGAAGGAGACGCGGCCCGATCGCGTGGCGCGGTCGCATTCAATCGAACCGCCGGAAACGCGCCGCGAGCAACCCGCGCCTTCGCGATATTGGCGCAAGTTGAATTCGGCGCTCGCTATTCTTATCTCAAGCGGGAACCCTACTTATGAAATCGGTGGGGAGTTCGTCTTTTGGCGGCGGGGAATTAGGATGAAACTCGTGACCGAGCAGCGTGACGGCAGAACCCTTCTCATAATTAAAGAGGGACGCCTCGACGCGCACAACTCCGGTGAGTTGAAGGATCGCATTCTCAAGCTTTTCGAAGAAGGCGGCCGTGATCTCGTGGTGGATCTCGGCGACGTGCAGTTTATCGACAGTTCGGGATTAGGCGCGCTGCTATCTGGACATAAGAACGCGATCCAAAGATCCACCGGCTTCGCTCTCGCTGGCCTGCAGCCGAGAGTCAAGGCCATGTTCGAACTCACGCGGCTGCAGCGCGTGTTCGAAATATATCCGGGCCTTCGGGAGGCCTTGGACGTTTAGCGCGGAGGCTCGCATGTGCACGACGTCCAAGACCATCTTGAATTTGGATATCATGGTTCCAAGTCAGACCCGATATTTGCGGTTGATCGGCAACATCGCGGAGCAACTCGCCAGGGAACTTGATGGAGAGAAAAGCGACCGCGAAACGCTTGCGTATCACCTCAATTTGGTCGTGACCGAGGCTGTGACGAACGCGATCCAATATGGCTGCGCGAACGATCGGAAAGACAAGATTCGGATTCTTCTCTCCATTGAGAACAGCGATCTTTGCGTTCGCGTCTACGATTACGGTCAAGGCTTCGACTTCGAGGCGGTGCCCGTTCCCGACATCGACGAATTGAGCGAGCGCGGGCGTGGCATTTTCTTCATTCGTTCGCTAATGGATCATGTCGAATATCGAAAGACGGAGTCCGGCAATGTGCTCGAAATGAAAAAGAGACTCACCTGAACCCGCCCGCCCCGCGCCAGTGCCTCCCGGAACGCCATTCCTCGGGTCAGCCGGGGTTTTTCCCGGAGCCTATCGTTGATGACAGCATGCCTTGGGAAAGTATCCTTAGAAACCAGCTCGACCGCGCCATTCGACGGCTCGGTTTGGAACGCTTGACGTTCCCCTATGAGGAAGGTTTTCCGCCAGATTACCGCGCGATTGTTTCGCCTCGGCTCGCCGTGCGCGACGTTCTGCGTTTGGAGATGGCGATCAAAAGTGGAAGGGACGCGTTGGATTTGCGTCCCCCCGGCGTCGACGACGGCGGCGCGTTCCATCGGCTCACCGTGTACGGCGAGAAGCCGCGCGATCTCGATGCGATCATACCGCTATTGCGGAATTTAGGTTTGCGCGTTGTCGATCAGATCCAGTTCGTTCTCACGATCGAGCGGCACCAACTCTACATCCGGAAGTTTTTCGTGAAGGCGATCAATGGCGCGTCCGCGGGCCTCTCAAACTATAAGCGGCCCATGCTTGAGGCGTTGGATGCGCTGTTGTCCGACCAAACGGATGACGACGCGCTGAATGGTCTCGTGATGCTGACGGGCTTCAACTGGAAAATGGTCGACCTGCTGCGCGCCTACTGCAATTATTATCTGCAAATCAACAATCGGTTTGAACGGCGTCGCGTTCACGGCGCGCTTATCGCGAATTGCGAGGCCGCCCGGCTTTTGTATCGTTACTTCGAAACCCGATTCAAACCTGACGAGCGCCTCGGCAACGAGGACAGACGCGAAACCGAGGGCCTGACGCAGCTTCGGCTCGATTTGATTCGTGGGCTGGAGGGCGTGGCGGATGTGAACGAGGATCGCATCTTGCGGGACATTTTTAACCTCATCGACGCCACATCGCGCACAAATTTCTATTTTCGCCAAAGCCGCGGCGACTTTTTCGTTTCACTAAAGATCAACAGCCTTGGCGTCATCAACATGCCGAGCCCGAAGCCCTTGGTCGAAATCTACGTTCATTCCCATGGGATGGAGGGGGTTCATCTGCGCGGGGCGAAGATCGCGCGCGGCGGCGTCCGCTGGTCGGAGCGGCCCGATGATTTGAGAACGGAAATTCTGGAGTTGATGCACACGCAGATGATGAAAAACGCCTTGATCGTTCCCCAGGGAGCGAAGGGTGGTTTCGCGCTCAAGAAATTTTGCGTCGACGCCGGGGATCGCGCCAGGTTGGGGCGGGAGGCTTATGCGACTTTCATCCGCGGCTTGCTGGATTTGACCGA
>PLZT01000408.1 GCA_003152255.1 Methylocystaceae bacterium
CGATGCGATGGCGTGAAGGATCAGTCCAAGCAACTAATCCATACACCAAATCAACATCTAACGCTACATCCGCCAGCCCAAAATCAAGCCCTCGGTGAATAAGACGGGTTAATGTCCCATCATCTTGCCCATGCCGACGTCCATGACGGTCATCAAAGCTTGATCGGCGGCCTTTTTCTGGTCCTCGGTCAATACGGCGAACAGAGGCTCTAAGGCACCCTTCAGGCCACGCACGGAGTCGAGATGGTCGCTCATGTGATGTTCCATCATCGTCAGGTGTCCGAGCACGCCCTTGTGCATGGAGTGATCGGCGCCAGCCGCATCCATGGTCGCGCAGACCTTGGCGGTCTTTCCCGTCGTCGCGCGATAGGCGTCGGCGAACGTGTTCCACGCCGCCTGTTGCTGATCGGTGAGTTTTAGCTCGGCCTTGAGGTAGGCGAGGCGGCCTTCGACATGCTCCGTCACGGCGCAAAGCATCTGCCGCATCATGCCGCCACCCATGCCTCCCGTACTGCCCATTCCACCCATGCCCTTCATGTCGTGGCCCATGGCACCATGGTCCATGCCGCCGTCCTGCGCGGGCGCGCTTTGTGGGGCCTGAGCCAGAGCGACGCCGGCCGAGAAGATCAAGAGCGCAATCGCCGCAGCGAAGCGAGATAGGATTTTGCGTGAGGGTTCATTGTGCCGGTTCATACGAATCTCCCTTTGGCGCGTTCTGCTGCGCGTGAAATTTAGGCAGCTTTCCGCTTCGCAGCTGCGGAACGAAACCAACTACCCGCCGCTCGGCTTCGCCGAGCGGGAGCAAACTACTAGAATATAGGCATCCGTCCGTGATTTTCTCCCATTTAACACACTCACAGCTCTGAGTGCCGCAGCGATGTGACTGACTAGGTCGCCCCAATAATGAGCCATTGACACGTTAACACGCTGAGCTCGCACAGCACCATTGAGTTCTCGACTCAGGCCGCAGCAACCGTCGCGTCGCCCCAAACGTTGTGAGCCTCGGCCCGAAACTGCCGATGCGTTGATCGGCAAATCAGGTGTCGTTGAACATTGAAGGTGTTGTAGACGGCGGCGTGGAACGAAGCAAAGCGCTGAGCTGACTTGGGTGATTTGAAGCCCCCCATTTTGCGCTCACGTCGTCGAACGGGCTGATGAGAATTCTCTGCCCGGTTATTGGCGCGCAAGCCTTGCTCATGCTGACCTGAGAAACCAATGGTCCGCAGCGCTGCCCCGTAGGATCCGAGTTTGTCCGTGACAATGACAGCCGGGGCAAAGCCTTGCTTCTTGAACAATTTCCTCAGTAGTTCCAGCGCAGCAGCCTTGTCGCGCCTTCGCTGGATCAAGACATCGAGAACTTCACCTTCGCTATCGACGGCCCGCCACATATACATTCGTTGGCCGCCAATCGAGACCACCATCTCGTCCAGATGCCAATGATCGTGGGGCCTCGGTCGAACGCTGCGGAGATTCCTGGCGATCGCTGACCCGAATTTTAAAACCCAGCGACGGATCGATTCATTGCTGACTTCCAGTCCTCTTTCGGCCAGCAAATCCTCGACGTCACGATAGCTCAAGGTGAACCGAAGATAGAGCCAGACTGCATGCCGGATGATGTCAGGCGGGAAGCGATGACGGGCGTAGGAGATGGGTTTCATCGCCACCATAACCCATTCGTCCGAATTTCGCCCGCTAACGTGTCAATGCCCGGCGCGCTATTTTGTCAGCCATCGCGTAATGCGCGGCCACTCCTCGCTTAGCGTGCTTTTGCCCATGAAGAGCGCGAAATGCCCGCAAGGAGCCAGCACCGTCACTATGTCGTTCTCGCGGGTGGCTACGAGAGACGCTGCCGCGAAGACCTGGGCCGGCGGCGCGATCACGTCGCCGGCGCCCGCGAGCAGGAACAACGGACAATGAAGATTGCGCAGATCGATCCTGCGCCCAAGCGCCGGAAAGGTTCCGACCGCGAGCCGATTTTCGTGATAGAGTTGCGAACCAATCCTTTTACGGTTGGCCCGAGGATTCTGGAGTGCCCAAGTGGTCATCGCGCGCATGGTTCCGAAGAGAGTGCTGGGCGAAACACTCCTACAGTCTTGTCAACGATGCCAATGCCAAATCGGCGCAGTTGTTGAGTCTCGCATCACAGGTGCCTATTCCGTTTCGAGCACATCGACGATTTCGCTTAGCTCATTCGCCAACTGCCCCGGCAGGAGCCTGCAAAACGCACCCGCCAGTTCACGATAATACGAAAGGGTATTTTCCTTCGAATTTTTAAAGCGCTTCCACACCATCTCGCCGATCTCGGGCTTACGAAGATCACGGAGAATTGAGCGGGCGTTATGGATTTTGTCGCACAGGGACACCAAAAGGGCCTCCTGATCAGCAGTATTAAGATGTTCGATGTAGCGCGCCCTGCGGATGTACCAATCTTCCTTCGCATGGCCGGCTGCGGTATTGACGACGCTGTCGGAACATGAACGAACGATGTCCGCGACCCGGTCCCCAAAACGGTTACGGATGTCAGAGAGGCGTGGTTCTCCACCTTGATCCTCGACAGCATCATGCAGCAAAGCTGCGATGGCCGTGTCTTCGGAACCACCGTATTCGAGGACCGTCGCAGCGACTGCGAGGAGGTGCGCAATGTATGGAATCGATGTTACTTTGCGCACCTGACCACCATGAACGTGAGTGGCGTAAAGCAAGGCGCGGTCGAATCGATCCGTCAGTTTGGTTACATCTGGCATCTCATGATCCTCATGCCCAAGCGGTGAGTTAAACAGCCATTATCGTTCCCGGCGTCATCAGTACCAAGAAAGCATGCGGTGCGCCCGTGTGCCGCCGGTAGGCGTCGAGTTGCCCGCGATAAGAATTCAACCGTTCTTTGTCGAGTTCGACGTCGCTCTTCCAATCAACGATGACTTCGATGCGGCCGTCGGCACCCTTGGCCGAGGTCGTCATTCCGAGAAACCTCTTCGCCGACATCCTGCGGCTGATCGCCGAGTCGCGGCCGCCGCCCGTTACATCCACCGAGTAAGGCGTCTGATGTTCGCGTGTTCATCCAAATCCAAGGGAGAAGTGCGTTCCTGTGACAGGAAAATTTGAATTTTCAGCGCTCTGCGCGCCGCCCTCATAGCCTTGGGAGCGCAAGAGACTCTGTGTTGAGGGTTCGGCTTTGCCAAAATCCGTCAAAAGCGGCAAACTCAGCCTCAAGAGAGCTGCTATCTGACGGATGTCGGATTAAACCGGATCAGACTCTGGATTCATTGATTTGTCGCGCAGTCTGGCAGCGAACCGATTCCACTTCGCCGGATACGCTTTAGGCGACATGCAGTCGATTGTCGACCATATATACGCCGGGCGTAGCCCAGGCCGCATTCTCAGCCGCGTATCGCTCGGCCCAGGCTTTTACACTGCCATCCAGCGTAACCTTGTTGCCCGCGACGGCAACATGAATGTTGTTAGCCTCGATCTGAGCCCTGCGTTTGAGAGAATTCTCAATGCGATTCTTGATATCAGAGACTTGCGCGCGCGGCTGAATGGTGAGCAGATTGCAGATGCCGTTGACGCCGTGCAGCCTGCGGACAGCATATTCCGCCGCATGCTTTTGATAATACCACTCCACTTGACCTGATAACGTGACCCGGCCGTTCTCGACCTTAACTTGAACGTTGTTCTCGGGAATCATCGTATCCCAGCTGATAATTTTGAGCGCACGCTGCGCGATTTCATCATCCGATGTCTTCTTGTCGCCCGGATGCCGCACCTCGAGTTCCTCGGCAATGCCGTGAAGGCCTCTGACATCCCGAGCGACCTCCTCTGCTTTCACCTTCTCCAGGTAGCTGTTGACGTAGCCCATCAGAGTCACCACGCCGTTTTTGACCGCAACCCCGATGTTTGCAGCATCGAGGCTTGGCTCGAAGTCCAGTTCATCGATAACGTCTTGACGCAGACTCATGTCACTCATGATGAACCTCCATGGTTACCTCCCCGGCTCGCGAATGACTGGGGCGATTGACATTCCGGTCAATCTTTCTCGGGTGTGTCGTTGCGAACTCAGTGACCGCCGCTCTCGTCCATTAGCGCGTGTTGGACGGCGGTTCTGCATGTGATCGTTACAGCTTGGTTTACTTTTCGGTTTTTGCGATTTGATAGCCGGCAGCGCGAAGTGCGGCCACGACGGCCAGCGCTAAATCAACGCTGCCTCCTTCCTTGCTCTTATGATGAGCGTCTTTCACGCCGGGGGTAAGGCTTGGGTCTGTGAAATTCGCCTTGTGAATTGCTTCGGCGATAAGAACCAACACGTGCATGTCTTCAGACATAATTTCTCTCCGTTTTTTAAGTATAACACATTCAATGTAAGGCGCGCGCCAAAGCGCAACAAGCTCCCAAGACGGCTGCTTCAGACGGCGGCGAGCAGTAAGTCGGCATTCTCCACGGGCTGCGGAATTAGCCATATGTACGGTCTTGCATATACATAATTAAACGGGATCAATCGATTAGCGGCATCTTAGGAGACCAGTTATGCACGGCCTTGGGTGAGTGGCTTCGGTGACGCGCTGCGCGATGTCGGCTGGTATGACCGGATGTAGAACCGCTCGGCGCAGCGCAACGTGCAAGGCGCGTTTTCGATCACCGGGCCGGTCGGGTCATAGCGGCAGCGCAAGGCGATCTATGAGGAGCTGCACCCGGAAACGCGGCACGGCGGGGATAGGAAATCGGATCAAGTCGCAAATTCTGCGATTCGATTCACCGCCAGCACTTCGGAGGCGACGGGGAAGAGCGAGAGAACTGTTCAAATCGCCGCCGCTCGCGGCGAGGCCCTTGGCGACGATCTCGCCGCCGTCACGGGAACTTCACTCGATAAGGGCGTGGAGCTTGACGGGCTGCTAAGATCGGCCGCAGCTACAACATGTCCGGGTCGACGATTTCGAGGCTTCGCCAAGATTGAAATCAGGCGTTCACGAACGCGAGCGATCACGCCACCGCTTCAATACCCACCCCACAAGCAAAAGCACCGCTAAGACGATCCCGGCGGTAAAAAATGGCGACAAGCCTGCGAAGTAAGGCACGGCCACGATCTGATCGAGAAGATTCCACCAAGGGGCGTTCGTCATCAGTCGGCCTCGTTCGATTGGACGCAATAATAGAGTTTAGATAGCACGACACGCGGCGATGACCTAAGCGAGGTTGCCGATCACGTCGGCGGAGCGGTTCGCGCCTTTAGGTCCGGTCGGCATGGGGTTCCTCTTGGTGTTTTTTTGCCAATTCTTGTGCGTGGTAATGATTATGCGGTTCAGCTGCGATTAGCGTGGGGAAAGGAACCGCCGAAACAGTTCCATCAAGAGAGATCATGACCGCTAAGAATGGGAACCCCGCCTTTGGGGGGACGTAAACGGCGAATGTCACCTGTGTGTCCATTGCAATTCCCCTCTGCTTGGCGTCAAGCCTACCAGGGAGATTGCCCCGGCGCGAGCTCCCGTCAAGGTGGCCAGATTTCAAACCGAGACGCCGCCGCTAATCGTCATTCTCGGCATTCAAATCCTCTAGCGGGATAGATGCGGCCGCGGCGACGCGCCGGCTTCAAGACGCTGCGGATCATGGCGCATCCGGTAAGCCGTTCAAAGGCCTCCACGCCGCAACAAAACAATCCAGCGGTTCTTCCGTCCGCGCATTCCACCATTCGTCATCGTGGAAGATGACGGCGAATGGCAGCACGTAGAAGCCGCGACCGTCTTGCGCGCGGACTTGGACTAACCTTCGGCAGGCGCGTCGGTATCGATCCAGTCGGACTCGGTGATCGAGGGTTGGTCGTCTGTCATTTTTCAAGACCTTCCGTTCCCTGTGACGCTTTCCGCAGCCTGACAGATCGGTGAATTAGGCTGAGCAGAAATCAGGTGCAAATGTTTGTTGTTGGCGCACAGCGAAGATGCTGCTCTGGAGACGCTGGGCCGCTGTGAGTGAATGACGGGACCAAGGCGGTCGCCGCCGTTCGTCGCCGGTTGACCCAAAGTAGGCCCCCGACGCAGTAACGGCCACCTCGCTTGAGATTGGATGCCCGCAGTCGCCGAAGCGCTGGCGGATCACGACAATCCGGTGCCTGTTGCCGGCATAGGCCCGCCTGGATCGAGCGCCCGATTGCTCCACCCGCCGCGCAAGCAGCCCTGCGGATAAAAGCGCTTGCTCCGCGGGATCGCGCCAATGACGACAAGAGCGGCCTTCAGTGCAGCGTGAATTCGGCGTCCACCACTGAAATTTCCGCTGGGCGAATGAGCCTTGCATGCGCCACCAACACCGAGTGAAGCTTGCCTTCGAGGCTCTGTGTCCAGAAGTCGAGAAATTTATGCAGTTCCGGGAAATGTGGATGCAGATCGTATTCCTGCCAGACATAGGATTGAACAATCGCAGGGTAGTCGGGAAGACGGTAGAGGATATTCGCTGTCGTCAACCCGTAGCCCTCGACCATTCGACGGAAATCGCGCGACACCATCGGACTCTCCTTCGCTGTCGGAAATAATGGAGCGACCGCATATATCACGCAAGCCTTATGCCAATACCCTTTTTAAAAACAGGATATTATCAGCAACACCCAACGAGTGCTGATTTGTTTGGGCGACCTTTTTGACTGGGAAGGACCACCGCGCTCCTCCCTAGCCGGGATCGGCCTTCCGGCCTCAATTTCCGCGCCGACTTCGCTCAGTCCATCCGCGCCGCCGGGATTTGGCGGCTGACGTCTTGTAAACGCTCAACGGCGGTCCTACCTCCGGAAAAGGTTTTTGGCACTCGATGCGAGGGAGTGCCAGACTCCTTTCTGCTCATTGCTTTGGCGGACGACGCTTCTCATTGACGTTGGTCCGCTCACAATTAAGGAAGAAAACAGCATGGCATTTCGTCCCCTGCACGACCGGGTGGTGGTTAAGCGCCTGGAAGGCGAAGACAAGACCAAGGGTGGCATCATCATCCCCGACAGCGCCAAGGAAAAGCCCCAGGAAGGCACGATCGTTGCCGTCGGCCCTGGGGCTCGCGACGAAAGCGGCAAACTGGTTCCGCTCGACGTTAAGGCCGGCGACCGCGTGTTGTTCGGCAAATGGTCCGGCACCGAGGTCAAGGTCGATGGTGAAGACCTACTTATCATGAAAGAAAGCGACGTTCTGGGCGTGGTCGTTTAGCGGGTCGCCCTTTTTTCGCTCAATTTTCCTCGACCTCCCCTGGAGTTTAAAAACAATGGCTGCCAAAGACGTACGTTTCTCCACCGACGCGCGCGACCGCATTCTGCGCGGCGTCGAAATCCTCAATAACGCCGTGAAAGTCACGCTCGGCCCTAAAGGCCGCAACGTCGTCATCGAAAAATCCTACGGCGCGCCGCGCATCACCAAGGACGGCGTGACCGTCGCCAAGGAAATCGAACTTTCCGACAGATTCGAGAATCTCGGCGCCCAGCTGGTGCGCGAAGTCGCCTCCAAGCAGCACGACGCCGCCGGTGACGGCACCACCACCGCCACCGTCATCGCGGCGGCGATCGCCCGCGAAGGCGCCAAGGCCGTCGCGGCGGGGCTCAATCCGATGGATTTGAAGCGCGGCATAGACCTCGCGGTCGAGGCGGTTGTTGCCGACCTCAAGAAGAACTCGAAGAAGGTCGTCTCGAATGACGAAATCGCCCAGGTCGGCACAATCTCAGCCAATGGCGATCAATTCATCGGCCAGGAAATCGCCAAGGCGATGCACAAGGTCGGCAATGAGGGCGTGATCACGGTGGAAGAGGCCAAGGGCCTCGAAACCGAGACTGAAATCGTCGAAGGCATGCAGTTCGATCGGGGCTATCTCTCACCTTATTTCGTCACCAACGCCGAGAAGATGATCGCCGAACTCGAAGACCCCTATATCCTGATCCACGAAAAGAAGCTTTCGTCGTTGCAGGCTCTGCTGCCGATCCTCGAAGCGGTCGTTCAGACCGGCAAGCCCTTGCTGATTGTCGCCGAGGACATCGAAGGCGAGGCTCTGGCCACGCTTGTCGTCAACAAGCTACGCGGCGGCTTGAAGATCGCCGCCGTCAAGGCGCCGGGCTTCGGCGATCGCCGCAAGGCCATGCTGGAAGACATCGCCATCGTCACCGGCGGCGAACTGATCGCCGAAGACCTTGGCGTCAAGCTCGAGAACGTCACCTTGCAGCAACTTGGTCACGCCAAGCGCGTGCGCATCGACAAGGAGACCACCACGGTCATCGACGGCGCCGGCGACAAGAAGAGCATCGAGGCGCGCATTAGCCAACTCAAGGGGCAGATCGAGGAGACCACCTCGGACTATGATCGCGAGAAGCTGCAAGAGCGTCTGGCCAAGCTCGCGGGCGGCGTCGCGGTGATCCGCGTCGGCGGCGCGACCGAGGTCGAGGTCAAGGAGAAGAAGGACCGCGTCGACGACGCCCTCAACGCCACCCGCGCGGCGGTCGAGGAGGGCGTTTCGCCGGGCGGCGGCGTGGCGCTCCTGCGCTCAATCGCCTCGCTCGACGGCGTGAAGGTCGCCAATCCCGACCAGAAGACTGGCGTCGACATCGTGCGCAAGGCGATCCAGGCGCCGGCTCGGCAGATCGTCGACAACGCCGGTGGCGACGGCGCGGTCGTCGTGGGCAAGCTGCTCGACTCGAAGGAATATAGTTACGGTTACGACGCGCAGACGGGCCAATTCGGCGATCTCATGAAGCTCGGCATCATCGACCCAACCAAGGTCGTGCGCACGGCGCTTCAGGACGCGGCGTCGATCGCCGGCCTGATTGTCACCACCGAGGCGACGATCACCGAGCATCCGAAGAAGGACGCTCCCCAGATGCCGGGCGGCGGCGGCATGGGTGGCATGGGCGGTATGGATTTCTGAGAATACAGAAATATAGCGAATGCGACGACATACGGTCCTGGGGGTTTCCCCAGGACCTTTCAGTTTGGGAGGGCCGGTCGACAACGGGACAGGCTCGGAAACTATGTAATGGCCTATCCACATCCGCAACGACAATGGTCGCGCTGTTGAGAATATTCATGCGCCGCCACCCTTATGGCTTGGTAGACCGCCTAATCATACGCGTCGACCACCGGAGGGCATGCCATCAAAACCGTCAAGACGACGCTCTCTTATCGCGTTGGATGATCAACTGGACGCGGTTTTTCCAACGAGGATAGAAGAATGGATAGGGGCTGCCGATTTGCTTGGGATGTCTTCGAGGCACTCCCGCCACCGACAGCCCGCTATCACTAGCGTCGGACAATTCGAAAAAAGGGTACGCGGGTGGGACACCCGCGTCGTTCAAAAATTGCACGGTCATCGCAACATCAATTCGACGCCGCGATACGCGCGTCGCAGTGACCCGTCGCTTCGAAATGACGCAAATCGACATTTGCCGCTCAAGGCGTCGCTTCCCGCAGTCACGATCGCAAGGCGCCATGAAGCGGACGCCGAAACGCCGGTCTTCGCCACTGCCAACGTCAACGCATTCGGCGCGATCTCCATCCAGGCGAGCATGTCGCGCAGTTCGACTTAGCGACTCGGCGTATAAAGTGCGCGCTCCATCGCGCAGCCGTTCCGGCCAGCAAAACAACGTCGCTCATCAGAAAGTCGTGCATCTAACGAGAACGATCCCCTTTTGGATTCACTCGATCCCCGCTTTGACTTCGAATTTCCGCCCTGCTTCTTGGCCCGCCTCATAGGCGTCGGCGAGCACACGCCGGCGGCTATTGACGTTCTTGGCGCGCAACGACAAGCCGAGCTTCTCGAACTCCTCATCAATGACCGACGTCTTAATCGGTATGAGATCCCGCCCGGTGGAATTGAACACGGCGGCGTTCCGATCGACCTTCAAGGTTGCGAGTTTGGCGCTTACGCCTCTTGCCAGACCGATCTGGAAAGAATTGACGGCGCTGCGTTTCTCACCCCCGATCATCGCAGCGTAGATGATTCCGGATTTGAACGTCGCGGTTTCGGTTTCAAAGGCGATAGCTACGAGGTCATAAAGATAATGCGCGGCTTCGACATCCGCCGATAGACCAAAGAACACGAACCGCAGCGTGCCGCTCGGGCTGGTTTCACTCCAGACCCGGCAATCGCAAAAATCCGCGATCGCCGGGACGCAGCGATCGAAGGCGCCGTGCTTGCGCCGGCCAGTGTCGATGCCGAAGCCTTCGCAAGGCTGTTGCCGAAGATCCACTTCGCTCAGCGACAGGCCATAGCGTTCGAGCAGTTCGGCGACTTTAGCGGCCGCCGCCAACGCCTTCTGTTCGGTGCAGCCCTGTTCGGTCGTCTTGGCGCGCAATCCCCGGATCCGCTCGATGACGCGGCTTAGATCATCATCACGGCTCTTTGGTCCCCGGGTTTCAAGGGAGATCCGCCGCCTCAGTTCATGAAACAGAGCCACGGCCTCTTTGGAAAAGCGCTTTTTCGCCGCCAGGTCTTCGAACTGCGCGGCAAAAGTATCGAGCGGATTGATTTCACCGCTCCCCACGCGCGCGCGCCGCTGGAATGTCTCCATTTGAATGAGCGCCAGCTGGCGATACACATCGGCATGGCGGCTTTTCCCTAGGTGCCGCAGTTCGACGCTGGACGCTAAAGCCGCAGCCAGTCTCGGTCCCGAGGTCAATGCGCGGGCAATTTCGAGGTCATCCCTGGATGGCTCGGCTCCTTCGGCGAGCTCGATCCAGTCCCAGGCGATCGCATCGAGCTCATCGTCGGGGTGGGAAGGCGCGAAGGCCTCTTCGGGCTCCGGCGGAACGCCGAAACCTAAGCCGACATCCACGCGATGACGCACAAAATGGCGATATACCGCAGCGGCGCACCTCTGATCGTTGATGAGCCCTTTGCCGGGCCGGACGAACTCTTTCGCCACGGCGAGAGCGGTTTCATCAAGCGGAATTTTAGGGCTCGTCGCAACATAAAAACCCTTGTCGAGCCGGCAGATGCGCGCGGCGATGCCCCGTCCCAGGGCGGAGGGCTGAAGCGATTGCTCCAGGAACAGGAACGTCTCTCCTGTCGCCAAATCCTCGGCTTCGAAAATATGGTTCTGCCTTGCGGACAAAATCCGAAACAGCGTGAAGCGCGCTTTCTTGAGCGCCTCCAGCGCGGCAGCGTCGTCGAAAGTCTTGGCTTTAAATTGCCGCGCCATTCGGTCGATCGGCCGCGCTCCGCTCATCGACGGTGTGAAAATGGAGAGTTCGAGTGCAAAAATCATCGCCTCCGCGGCGCGTTCTTCGGACTGCGGATCGTCAGGCGCGATATCCGCATGGGTGAGCCATTTGCGAACCGTCTCTTCGACTTTGCTTTCGACGCAGAATGTCATCGCCTCGAGAAGCAATTCGGCGATCGTCTCCTGCATGCGCAGCGGCCGCGCCAAAGCGCTCGCATCAGCGGGTTTCCGATTGTGAACCGCGGTCATGATTTTGCTCGGCAAAGAATCTTTCCGCCAAAGGAATATCATGTGACGCGAGCGATTTGGCTTCTGGCCCTGTTTCATCCACCGGAGAATTTGCAGCCCTCTCGAGAGAGCAGAGCTTTTCAATCCTCCCCTTCCAATTCGTCTACGAGCTCGGCGTGCTCGTCGTCGAGGCCCAAAACGCCATCGAGATCGGCTACGTTCGCGGGCCGTTGCAGCAAGCCAGCGTCTTCGAGACTTTCGATATCCGGCAGTTCGCGCAGACTGGCCAATCCAAACACCTCCAAGAACTTCCGAGTCGTGACATAGGCGTAGGGCGCGCCCGCCTCCGGCGCGCGCGGACCAGCGGCGATGAGGTCGAGGCTCTTGAGGCGGCCAATGATGTCGCGGCTGACTTCCTTGCCAACCAGCCGCGACAGTTCTCCGCGGGTGGCGGGCTGCAGATAGGCGATGGTGGTGACGGTGAGCAATTCGGTCGGCGTCAGTTCTGGCCGGCCGGCGTCACTGGCGCCGTTGCCCAGCGCGCGAATGGCGCCGGCGTAGCGCGCCTTGGTGCGCAGTTGCCAGCCTCCCGCGACGTGGACGAGTTCATAGGGACGCGGGCGCAATTCGTCGCGAATGTCGGATAGAGAAGATTGTCGAGATTGCAATTTTTTCCAACCAGTCTCGCCAGCGCCTCGCGTGGCACGGGCGTCGGCGAAGCAAAGATCGCCGCCTCGACCCGGCACGGCCATTCGCGCCAGCGCGCGCCGTCGGGCAGCTCGGCCAGCTCGGGATCGAACAGTGGTTCATGTCCTGGTCTTTTGCGACGGCTCACAGACCGTAGAGCCGAAAACTCGGCCGCCCCGACAGTTCACGCACGACCTTAAGCTCGACCAGCCGATCGAACAGACGCCGGCTGGCGCGATCCGACAGGCCCGCGGCTTTCGCCGCGGTCGCCGGCGCCACGGCGTCGTCGTCCAGCAGTAATGTTATGACGCGCCCTGCGCGCTTCGCCCGCAGCTTTGGCAGGACGGCGAGCAGCTTTGCCGATCGGCGCGCAAGATCGACGGCAAGCTTGTGGGCGTCCTGCGCGGCGAGCCCAGCAGCCTTGGCGCAATGGAGGCAGCCATTTGGCATCGTCGGGGCGCGTCCGGTGCCCTGCCGACCGCAACGACGGCCGCGCGATCGTCGTCGCCAGCAGGGCGATGGGCGCCTCCCAACCGAGCTTTTGCGCCAACATCAGATCGCTCAGCCACAGCGCCAAAATCTCGGTTTCCGCGCGCGGCGCGCCGTCCAGCATTCGCATCGTCGTCGAACCGGCGCGCGCCGCCGCCGCCAACGGATTTTCCAGGCCTTGGGCGAGACGCCGCAGCGTCGCGGCCAGCGCCTCAAAATCGAGGTCTCGCGGCAGCTCGAGCAGATCCGCCGCCCGGCGCAGGTTTTGTTGGTCGAACCCTGCGGGGCGCGCGGCGAAACCGCGCCACAGCCGATGAATGCGCCCGGCCGGGCCGGCATTGGCGTCCGAGCCGGCGCCGGGCGAAAAAATATGTTCGGCGTCGCGCAGCGCGCCCGCGTCCTCGCGACGGCGGGCCAAAGCGGCGCAGGCGGTCGCCGCGCGCAAGGCGAGGCGCTACCGCAGCACCCCGGCGAACGGCGGATTCTCGCGCAAGACGACGTCCAACAAAGCGAGGCTGGCGCCGGCGAAGAAAGCCGCGTCGCAACTGCCGCCGGTGCCGATAGAGGGCTTTATCGGCGGCCGCGCCCACTGCGGAAATATTTGCTGTAACAGCGGGTTAGACGGCAAAGAACTCGGCGCGGCAAGCCGGCGCGACCGTCGCCGGGACGTGGCGACAGGCGCTTCGCCGCGCGAGTCGGCTTAGTCTTGTTGGCGTCTTCCGCTTCGTACTCGCGGCGCAGAGGAACTGGTCCTTGCCCCCTCTCATCCCGATGCTGGTTTGCGGCGGCCTCGTATCACTTGGCGGCACTGGTCATCGCTCGGATCTGATCAAGGTCGAGGCGGCCTTTAGCACCCCATCCTCTGACGCCTGACGGAATTGGGGGACGAAACTCTTCGTAGAGGTGATAGGCGGTAGCTGCCAACTCCCGCGGCTCAAGCGCGCCCGCCAACAAGGCCATGGCCTTACGCGCGTCGTCGAGCGCGTCGCCGAAGGCGCGCTCAAGATAGTTCATGACCGAGGCCGGATTCGTTGGTTGGTCCCTTTGAAGCGCCCTTATCCCCGCGTCCGTATGGATAGCCGGGATCTTGCGGTGCAGCAGGTCGATCGAGACAGCCCCCTGGTGCCGGCGCAGCTGCGCCCTTTTCTCCGCGACTGCTTCGGGCGTTGGCTCAAACAACCCCAGCGCCTTGCCTTTCGAATAGGCGTTGAGGCCGGCCACGGCTCGGCCCAAAGTCAGCGCCTCCTCCCAGTTAAAACCTAGCCGCTCCGCGACAACAGCCGCCCACAGGGTGAGCACGGGCGCCCGATTGATTTAGATCCAATGGCGCATGGAGGCTCCTCGCACTTGGGGACAGGTATAGGTGCGCTTCGATCATTCTCGCGAACACGCCCGATCATAATCCAGCCGCGTCTCCAAATTGGCCGACGCTTTGCATCCATAATTTAATCCGCCATCGGGGGGGGGTGACACGTTGAGCTGGTTCACTCGTCAGTCGTCTCAATCGGCGATCATGTGCGACGAGGAGGCCAATGGCTCGTCCCAGCGCAAAAGAGGCAAAATGGCCTCCATTCCGCCGTTGCCGATTCATCGTGTCAATGTTCTACAGCTTCAATGTTCAACCGTGCCGGATCTGCCGACCAACGCATCGGCAGTTTCGGGCTGAGGCTTAAGACGTTTGGAGCGACGCGACGGTTGCTGTGGCCACAGTCGAAAACTCAGTGTCGTTTCCGCGCGAACTCAGCGTGTCAACCTGGCAAGGCCCGACGGTGCGACGATTTTTGCCGACCGCAGCTTACCCGATTTACCCCTAAATCTCAGGAGAAATGTTAATATGGCATAGAGAGAAACGAACGTCGGAAACATCATTGTGCCGAACTCCGCAGAGAAGAATCCTCCATCAAACGACTCTGTCGCGAACACGTCGAGTGCGTCGATGGAGGGCGACGCGAGCGCCGCGGTACTGCAAATCATTCGCGATCTCGTAGGCGAATTGCACCCCAACTTGGTTGATCCTCGCAATGTGCAGCTGGACAGTGACCTCGACCGCGATCTGGCGCTCGACAGTCTCTCTCGATCCGAACTGCTGTTGCGGCTCGATCGCGCGTTCAAGGTTCAACTTCCCGAGCGCCTGATCGGTGAAGCCAATAGCCCTAACGACTTGGTGAAGGCGATTCTCGCCGCCACCCCCGCGATCGCCGAGACGCCTCGAGGCGCCCGACAGCAGACTCCTACATTGGGAAAAGTGGAGGAGCCGATCGAATCCAAGACCTTGATCGATGCCCTCATGGCGCATGCGCAGCGCCATGGCGCGCGCGAACATGTGCTTTTGTGGAAGGGCGGGAGCCCACCGGAACCGCTCACCTACCGCGACCTTTATCGAGATGCTTGCGCTGCGGCCGGGGGCTTGATCGAGCGCGGAGTCCGCCCGGGCGATCGGGTCGCGATCATGTTGCCGACGAGCCGCGACTTCTTCATTGCTTTTTTCGCGGTTCTCTTCGCCGGCGCGATCCCCGTGCCAATCTATCCGCCCTTCCGGCTGGCCCAGATCGAGGAGCATTTGCGCCGCCAAGGCGGAATTCTGCGCAACGCCGAGGCGAGCGCCCTCATCACCAGCACCGAGATCCGCGTCATCGGCCAATTGTTGCTCAGCCTCGTTCGCAGCTTGCGGCACATCGTGACAATCTCAGACCTTGCTAAAGGGGAGGCGCTACTGGCGCCTCTCCCGGCGACCATCGATACGACGGCCTTGATTCAATATACCTCGGGTAGCACCGGCGACCCGAAGGGTGTTGTCCTCTCTCATGGTAATCTTCTTGCAAATATCCGCGCCATGGGCGCCGCCCTGAACGCCACGTCGGCGGACCGGGTCGTGAGCTGGCTGCCGCTTTATCACGACATGGGCCTCATCGGCTGTTGGTTGGGCAGCCTCTATTACGGCGCGCCCGCATTGATCATGTCTCCTCTCGCTTTTTTGGCCGATCCGGCGCGTTGGCTTTGGGCGATCCATGACCACAGAGCCACGATCTCCGCCGCCCCAAATTTCGCCTTCGAGTTCTGCCTCAAATCTATAGACGAGGCGAGAATCTCGGGTCTCGATCTATCCTCGCTACGAGCAGTCCTCAACGGTGCGGAGCCGGTCAGCGCGATTACGATCGGGCGCTTTACCGAAAGATTTTCCGTTTTCGGCTTTCGTCCCGGAATGATGGCCCCGGTTTACGGGCTCGCGGAAAACGCCGTCGGTCTCGCTTTCCCGCCGATCGGTAGACCGCCGGTCATCAATCGCATCGACCGCCGCGCGCTGGATCGAAGCGGCATCGCGCGTATTGCCGAAACGGAAGGCGCCGACGCCGTGGCGCTGGTCGCCTGCGGGCGACCGCTGCCTCATCACCAAATCCGCGTTGTGGACGACGTCGGCCAAGAAGCGCCGGAGCGCCATGAAGGCCGTCTGCAATTCAAGGGGCCTTCCGCGACAAAAGGATATTTTCAAAACCCTGAAAAAACGCATGCTCTATTCGACGGCGACTGGCTGGAGACTGGCGACCGCGGCTATATTGCGTTGGGCGACGTCTTCATCACGGGGCGCATCAAGGACCTGATCAAGCGCGCGGGACGAAACATTTATCCGCAGGAACTCGAAGAAGCGATTGGTTCGCTCGACGGGGCGCGGAAAGGTTGCGTCGCGGTTTTTCCGACGCTCGATCGGAGGGCCGGAACGGAGCGGCTCATCGTGATGGCCGAGACGCGCGTGACCAGCGAGACTGCTCGCGAGGCCTTGCGTAAAGCGATCATCGATACATCGCATGCCTTGCTCGACTTGGCGCCGGACGAAGTGCTGCTGACGCCTCCGCACACCGTGCCGAAGACCTCGAGCGGAAAGATACGGCGCTCCGCCGCCCGTGCGATGTTCGAGCAGGGAATGGTGAAAGCTGGGCAATCGAGTCCGCGCTGGCAGATTGCGCGCCTTGCGCTCGCGGGTGCGGGGACTTGGCTCCATCGGGTTTCGTCCAATCTTGCTGTGTGGGCGTTTGGAGCCTACGCATGGTGCGTGCTGCTCTTGGTCGCCGCTTGGGTCTTGCCTTGTGTTCTAATCGCGCCGAAACGAGCTTGGCGGCATTACATGCTCACCGCGAGCGCGAAGCTCTTTTTCGGCATGACGGGGATTTCGGTCAACGTCCAAGGCGACGCACCGCTACCCAAGGTCAATGCAATCATCGTGGTCAACCATTCGAGTTATCTTGACGGGCTGGTCATGGCGGCGGCGTGCCCTGGCGAGATTTCGTTTGTCGCGAAGGAGGAGCTTGCCGGACAGATGGTTGCAGGGCCTTTCTTGCGCCGCCTCGGCGCCATTTTCGTGCGCCGATCCGATCCCGCGGGAGGCGTCGCGGACGCCAAGGCGGCCATGGAATCAGCGCGGACGGGCGCTCGCCTCGTATGGTTTCCGGAGGGGACGCTTTCGCGAATGCCCGGACTCCTGGAATTTCACGTCGGCGCCTTCCTGACGGCCGCCCAACTGGGTCTACCCGTGGTCCCGGTCACGATACGCGGAACACGTTCGATGTTGCGCGACGGTTCATGGCTGCTGCGACGGGGCGCCATTTCAATTCACATCGGAGCGCCGATTTCGCCTGCCGGCGACGACTTCCAAGCCGGGCTTGCGTTACGTGACAAAGTCCGCGCCGAAATCCTCGCCCATTGCGGCGAACCGGACCTCAGCCATGAACGCGTGGCGCCGCCGGCATGACCGAAGAGAATTCGAACGACGCTGTTCCATGATCGCGCGCGGACAAGGCATATTGGTACGGGTTTGACGCGAGCTGAGGAACATTCGCAAGGGAGCGTATCTGGCTGAAGAGTTACCCCGCCGGCGTGCCGGCGGAGGTTGATGTCGACGCTTTCCCTTCCATCATCGACATGTTCGAAAAGAGCTGCGCGGAATTTTCAAACCGTTCCGCCTATATCCACATGGGCGCGACGCTCACCTACGCCGAGGTTGATCGGCTTTCCCGCGATTTTGTCGTTTTCCTGCGCGAGGATCTCAAACTCGCGAAGGGCGCGCGCGTCGCGCTGATGATGCCCAATGTCCTCCAATATCCGATCGCGCTGTTTGGCGCGCTCAGAGGCGGATATGTCGTAGTCAATTGCAATCCCTTTTACACGCCGCGTGAACTTGAATGGCAACTCGTCGATTCCGGGGCCGAAGTCGTCTTGGTTTTGGAAAACTTCGCCGCCGTGTTGCAGCAGGCCCTGCCCAACACAAAGGTTCGAACCGTGATCACCACTCAACTCGGCGACATGCTGGGATGGGAAAAAGGCGCACTGGTCAATTTCTATGTCAACTACATAAAGAGAATGGCGCCGAAATGGAGCGTCGCCAACGCCGTCACTTTTTCAGATGCGCTGCGACGAGGCGCTTCGTCTTGCTGGGCGCCCGAAACGATCTCTTGCTCGTCGATCAGGCGGGCTGGCACATGACCGAAAAGCTCGAAGTTCCGGTCAACATCACCATCATGCCCTTGCCGCCCAAATGCCCAGAACTTATATGGGGATATGCAAGGGGAAAGGGGTCGTCAGGGCGGCATTCCGAAGAGAATCCTCAATATCTTGTAGATCCATAGGATGAGCTCAGTTGCATGACGCGGCTCGTGAACGAACCAGATCCAACTTATATACGGTCAGGAGCGAAGGTGCCTGTACCAACATCCCGCGTGCGGCGGATTTGAGCCCAAGAAGACGATACCATTCTCAACCGCGGCTTTTTAGGCCATGTTCTGGGGCGGTTCGTCTACCAAGGATCTACCAGGACCGGCCAGTCCTGGAAGATGACATAAACTGATTTTAAATGTGCTCAATCTGCTGTCAGCACGCCACCTTCGATGATGACGCCAGCGGTGACGTATTTCCACATCGCCACGAGCAGCTTGCGAGCAAGCGCCACGATTGTCGCATTCTTCTGGCGGCCGCCGTTCTGCGTCACCCGTTCTTTGAACCAGGCGGTGAGCGCAGAGTCGGGCTGGTGCCGTAGCCAGAGCCAGGCCAGTTGGATGAGCGTCGTTCGCAGTCTGGGATTGCCCGATTTCGACACGCCTTGGTCGCGATCAACCTTTCCGCTCTGCCAAGGCTCGGCGCAAGACCCGCATAAGCCGCGACCTGTCTTCGATTGTCGAAGTGGCGCGATAGACCTTCTGACCATATGACGGCGGCAAACTGCGGGCCGATCCCCTTGAGATTGAGCAACAGCGCCGGCGCTGGTGATGACGTCTGGGCGGCCACCATCATGTCGTCGCGGGCTTTTTCGACAGCCTTGATCTGCTCGATCAGCAGTTCGATCCGGTCGAGCTCGCGGCTGATCTGCGCCTTTAGCGCTGACGGCAACGGCCTGCCATCGCCTGTCACGAGCTCCTCAAGGCGCTTGCGCTGGTCGCGGTTGAGCGGCTGGTAGCCGGAGACNNGGGGCTCGCCGCGCTTGTAAGCAAGCAACGCCCGCACCAGTGCTTCGCCGTCGATCTTGTCGGTCTTCGCCCGGCGGCGGCGGCGTGATGTTGCGATGGAGGCCGGATCGACGACGTAGCTCTCGATGGCGTGGTTCAAAAATGGCCTGTT
>PLZT01000464.1 GCA_003152255.1 Methylocystaceae bacterium
GGCATCTACGCCTATGTGACGCTGATGGACGACGCCGAGCCGAACGAACATTTGCGCAAGGAGCTGGTCGGCTGGGTGCGCCAGGAAATCGGCCCGATCGCCTCGCCGGACGTGATCCAATTCGCGTCGGGCTTGCCGAAGACCCGCTCCGGCAAGATCATGCGCCGCATCCTGCGCAAGATCGCCGAAGGCGAATTCAGCGCGCTCGGCGACACCTCGACGCTGGCGGACCCATCGGTGGTGAACGATCTCATCAAGAACCGGCCGGCGGGGTAGATCCTCATTGGCGACAGGAGCGTCCTATGCGTAAATTTACAAAGGTCGTGGCCGCGGTCGGCATTGGTCTGGCGTCGCTGTTCGGCTATGCGGAGAGGTCCAGCGCGGCGGAAAACCCGATCACCGCAATCGATATTGTGTTGGAGCCGGACGCCACGATGATCCAGCGCGCGGAGGCCGCGAACTCTCGCTTGCTCAAGGTCTTCCCGAAGGGCTTCGCTCTCGACGAGACGCATCGCCCGCATATCACGGTCCTGCAGCGATACGTCCGGACAGCGGACCTCGACAAAGTTTACGCCGCGGTCGGCGAGGTTCTGGACAAAGAGAAGGCGGCCAGCTGGAATTTGAAGGCGTTCAAATACTACTACATCCCCTGGCAGGAAAACGGCCTCGCGGGCATTGTAGTCCAGCCAACAAGCAATTTGATCAAGCTGCAAGACAAATTGATCCACGCGCTCGCCCGTTACACAACGAAAAGTGGAACAGCCGCGGCTTTCGCCGCCCCGCCCGAGGATCCCGAGATCAACCAGCCGACAATCGATTACGTCGCGACCTTCGTGCCGAAAGCGACTGGCGAACAGTTCAATCCGCACGTCACCGTCGGCATCGCTTCCCAAGATTATCTGAAAAAAATGCTCGCCGAACCCTTTGATGTGTTCACATTCTCGCCCGCCGGGGCGGCCCTATACCAACTCGGCAACTTTGGGACGGCTCGGAAGCAATTGAAGGCATGGGAACTGAAGTCCTGAGGTCCTGACAGGATAAAGGCAAAGACAATTATGGGCGGCTCGTGTTTTCCATCGTGATGCTGTCCATGACAAGAAATGTTCAAATGGAGCCGTCCATGTCGCAGAACCCTTTTTCTCTCGGGATCAGCCGCCGCGCGCTGGTTTCCGCGCTGACCGCGCTCCCGGCTTTGTCGCTGCTTCTTCCCACTCGCGCGACGGCGAGACGGGCGACGAGCGATCCTCTGTCGTCATGGAACGACACGGAGTCCAAAAAGGCCATCCTAGCTTTCGTCGACCGGGTGACGCGGCGCGACTCGCCGGACTTCGCGCCAGAGGAAAAGCGCATCGCCACCTTCGACAATGACGGCACGCTATGGGCCGAGCAGCCGATGTATTTTCAACTCCTGTTCGCGCTCGACCGCGTGAAGGTTCTTGCGCCGCAACACCCGGAGTGGAAGGAGAAGGAGCCTTTCGCGTCGCTGCTTCGGGGCGACGTGAAAGCCGCGCTCGCTGGCGGCGAACCAGCCATAGCGGAAATCGTGATCGCCACGCACGCCGGCATGACGAACGAGGAGTTCGAGCAAATCGTGCGCGACTGGATCGCCAGGGCGAAGCATCCGATCACCGGGCGCCCCTATACCGAGATGGTCTATCAGCCGATGCTGGAATTGGTCGCCTATCTGCGCGCGAAGGGTTTCAAGACCTTCATCGCCTCTGGCGGCGGCATCGAGTTCATGCGGCCGTGGACCGAGAGGGTCTACGGCATACCGCCCGAAAATATCGTCGGCAGCAGCGCCAAGGTGAAATTCGAAATGCGCGACGGCAAGCCGACGCTCATGCGTCTGCCGGAAATCAACTTCATCAACGACGGACCCGGGAAACCTGTCGGCATCAACGAACACATCGGACGCCGTCCGATCGCGGCGTTCGGCAACTCCGACGGCGACCTGCAAATGCTGCAATGGACGATGGGCGGCGACGGCCTCCGCTTCGCGCTGATCGTGCATCATACCGACGCCGAGCGTGAATGGGCTTACGACCGCAACTCCAGTATCGGCCGTCTGGACAAAGCGCTCGACCAAGCCCAGGCGAAAGGCTGGACCGTTGTCGACATGAAAAGTGACTGGAAGACCATTTTCCCATTCGGGAGCAAGTGAAAAGCGCGCTAAGTCCTTGCCCCGAACAAATGGCAATCTCTTCGCGGAGCCCGTCGCCAGCCTTTCACTGTGGCGGATTTGTCACAGCTTCCGACAAAGCATTTTAGCGGACCGCTTAATTCGGCGCTCGATGTTGACCGACTGGAATTGCGGACGCTATCGTTTAGCCTCAGACTTCTTTCTTTGTCGAAGCGCGCTGTCGACAGCCCGTTTTCTTCGCGATGTGAAGATAATCGCATAACGAGGCGGCTCCTCATGAAAATTCTTTCCGCCAGTTTTATCGCTTTATGTTCTTGCGCCGCTTCGGCGGCCGCCGCGGATCTTCCGTCCATCAAAAGCCCACCTCCTCCGCCTCCGCCCATATTCACCTGGACCGGCCCCTATATCGGCCTGAACACCGGATATCTTTTGAAGGGCAACGACAGCATCGACGTCGCGACGGCGAATTTATTCGATCAAACGCGCACCGGGATTGGTCCCGCATCGGCGCTAGGAGCGTCGGGGAGCAGCGGCGCGCGCCTCGACGGCGTCATGTATGGAGTTCAACTCGGTTACAATCAGCAGTTCGCCGAAAAATTCGTCGCGGGCTTCGAGGCCGATATTCAGGGCGGGCACGCTCAGGGCGGCGGCAATTTTGGCTCCGTCGTAAACGTGCCGCCGGCGCTTGTTCCCGGCCTGACCTCGGCGGTGACCGAGGCTAAGGTCTCGCGAGGGCTCGATTGGTTCGGCACCGTCCGGGGTCGCCTCGGCTACACGGTGACGCCGACCCTCCTCGCCTATGCGACCGGCGGTCTCGCCTATGGAAGAGTTTCGACCGACGCCTCGATTAAGCAAACCCTGGCTCCGCAGCTGCTGGTGTCGACGGACGGCGACGCCGATTACGCCGGCACGCGCGTTGGCTGGACGGTCGGCGGCGGCCTCGAATGGGCTTTCTATCCCGGCGTGAGCGCGAAGATCGAATATCTCTATTATGACCTCGGCGTCGCCAACGCCAACAATGACATCAGCCTGCTCACGCATTCCTATCCCGCCGCCATCCCGCTGATCGGCGGTTCGACGCAGGTGGTCGACGCGCCGACCGCCTCGACGAGATTCAATGGCCATATCATTCGCGTGGGCCTGAACTATCACCCCGAATTTGGCGTGGCTGATCTAACCAGCGCCGCCCTTGTTCCCTCGCCGACGCCCGCGGCGAACGATTGGCAATTCCGATTCGCGCCTTATGGCTGGGCGATCGGCTTGAACGGCAATACGACGCAGCTTGGTCGAACCGTCGATACGAACGTTAGCTTTTACGACATTCTCACCAAGGCCAATCACATTTTCTCCTGGATGAGCTACGCCGAAGCGCGCAATGGCCCATTTTCCTTCTATGGCGACTTCATATGGGCGCGCATCGGAGCCTTTGGCGGGGGTCTGCGACAAACAAATCCCCTCGGCATCGGCACTCTATCGATCGGCCAAAATGGGAATCTCGAGATCGCGCCGCTTATCATCGGCGAAGCATGGGGGGCCTATGAAGTCGCGCGTTGGCGACAAAGCGGCGCCCGAGACTCTTTCACCGCCCTCGACGCCTATGCCGGCCTTCGCTATTGGAATCTTTCAAACACGCTTTCGCTTAACGTCACGGGCGCCATCAATGTTCCGCTCCTGGGTTTTCAGCAAAGCGGCGCGCTGGCTCTCGACAAGTCCGGCACGATGCAGTGGATCGACCCGATCATCGGCCTGCGCCTTCGCCATCAAATCAGGCCCGGCGACGAGTTTCAGTTGCGCGGCGACATTGGCGGCTTTGGCGTCGGCAGCAAATTCAGCTGGCAACTGGCCGGCGGCTACAGCCATGACATGAAGATCGGCGATTGGACGATCACCAACACGGTCGGCTACCGCGCCTTGTCGGTCGATTATTCCAACGGAACCGGCTCTGGTCAAAAAGGCATGGACGCGGTCATTCATGGCCCGGTGATGGAGACGAGCTTTCGGTTCTAGGCGCGCCGACGTGGAAGGCGCTTACGGTGGAACGGGCGCGAAGACGCGTGGAGTGGAGTTGAACAGATGAGAATCCGAGTAGCGCGCCCGAAACGAATTATCGTCTTCATGCTCGCGGTTAGCGCTTTATTGCTGTCCGCGTGCTCCACGCTCGACCGGAAAGGCGCTGTTCCGCCGGAGTTGCGGCGTGAAACAAGCGTTCTTGGCATTCCCAACGCCCGGTTTTTCCCCGATCAACCCGCCCCCATGCGGGCCGAACAAGAGCAAGCGCTCATTCGCGAGGCCAGATACGCGCACGTGAAGCCGGGCGAAACCATGCCGACCGGGTATTTGCTTTCCCTGTCGGGCGGCGGCGACGATGGCGCGTTCGGAGCGGGTCTGCTGGTCGGCTGGACCGCGCATGGCGATCGCCCCAAGTTTAAACTCGTCACCGGCGTGAGCACGGGCGCGCTTATCTCGCCCTTCGCCTTCCTCGGCCCCGAATATGACGGCGCCTTGACCGAAGTCTACACCGACATCAATCAGTCCAATATCTTCGAGAAGAGATTCATAACCGCCGCCGTAACCGAAGACGCGCTATCCGACACCGCTCCGCTCTACGCGACCATCTCCAAACATGTCGATGAACGCATGATGGCGCGCATCGCCGAGGAATATGAGAGGGGAAGGTTACTGCTCATTCAAACAACCGATCTCGACGCCGGATATCCCGTGATCTGGAACATAGGCGCCATCGCCAAGAGCGGCAGTCCGGAGGCTCTAAGCCTGATACGCCATATCATGCTGGCGTCGGCCTCGATTCCCGCCGCCTTTCCGCCTGTCATGTTCGACGTCGAGGCGAGGGGCGAGCCCTATCAGGAAATGCATGTCGACGGCGGCGCGGTGAGTCAGGCTTTCCTTGTTCCGGCATCGGTCGATCCGCGTGTCGCGCAAAAGGCCGCTGGTTTTCACGCAAGAAAGATGGTGGCCTATATCATCCGCAATTCGCGCCTGACCACCGAATGGACCGATGTCGAACGACTGACTCTGTCAATTGCCCAAAGAGCTGTCACGACCATGATCAACTACAATGGCATAGGCGACTTCTACCGCATATATATGGAAACCCGCCGCGCCAACGCCTCTTTCAACCTCGCCTATATCGGCGACGATTTCCACGCCGAGCACAAGGAGGAGTTCGATACGGGCTACATGCGGGCGCTCTATCGCTTCGCCTTCGACAAGGCCGCCAAGGGCTATCCCTGGCAAGACGGCCCTCCAGGGTTCACGCATTCGGCGCATTAGCGAG
>PLZT01000222.1 GCA_003152255.1 Methylocystaceae bacterium
CCCAGATTTTACTGAATCACCTTGTCGAGTGGAGACGCGAACTTGCTCGCCAAGGCAATCTCGTCCACACTGGCGGATAAACTATCGCCGCTCGCTGAGTCGGATCGACAGATTTTGTCCTGGCGCGGTTACGGCTTGCGTTATGCTCGCGAGCTTGATTCGCAAGAGCCAATGTGTAGAGACGCCGTGTAAGACGATACTGGCGTCGCGCCGTGGAACCCACCGCTCCTCGCAAATGAAGGATATTCAAAAGTGAACAATGTTCTGGTCAAGATTTTTGGCTGGTCGGCGACGCTTATTCATGGCGATTCCATGGTCCTTGATCGATGGTTGTGGCTGCGCCGCCACCTCCCCTTGGTTTTACCCGGCGACGCCAAGTTTCTGGATGTCGGATGCGGCAGCGGCGCGTTCACTTTAGGAGCTGCGTTGCGGGGGTACGACGTCGTCGGATTGAGTTGGGACGAAGCCAACCAGTCCAAGGCCACCTCCAGAGCCAAGCTGCTTGGACTGGAGACGGCGCGGTTTCCCATCTGCGATGTTCGAAAGCTTGACGAGCGAACCGAGTTCAAGGGCCAATTTGATATTGCCCTGTGTTCGGAAAACATCGAGCATATCTTGAACGATCTGAAGCTCATGAAAGACATCCACGCATGTCTGAAACCCGGCGGGCGTCTCTGTCTCAGCACGCCAAACTTCTATTATCATCCGGTGACGGCAGAGGATCTGGGCCCGTTCCCAACGATCGAGGATGGTCGCCATGTGCGGCGCGGCTATTCGCCCGCGATGCTTCGCGAGCTTTGCGACTTGGCGGGTTTTGATGTTGAAGAGATTACTTACGTCAGCTATTTTTTCAGCCAGTGGTTGACCGCCACGATCAGAGTCGTCAACAGGCTATTCGGCGCTAAGATTGGTTGGGCCTTGACGTCGCCTTTGCGCATCCTGCCCGTGGCGCTGGATCAATGGCTCGGTCGGTGGCTCGGCGAACTTACGGGTCGCCCGGGTTTTTCCATCACCATGGTGGCCTATAAGCGGCGTTTCACCAAAATTTCAGACACGTCTCGCCATGAGTGGCCGGCTCAACTTGCGACCCATCGATGCTGAGCGACGCGCGCGCCGTCAATAGCCTTTAATCTCCGCGAAAAGGGGAGCGCCGGATCGTAAGTGGCGCTCTCCGGCTTTGCCCGGCGCGAGAGCGAACGAAGCAACGGCGGCTAATCGATACGCGGCCGCCGCCAGCCTTCTCTCGAGTCTGGCGCGCTGTTCATCGGACTCGAAAACATGGACGTCACATGACAAGCGACTACGCGGGATACTCTGAATGGAAGCGATGGGATCCATCACAATTCATGGTCTGCGGTCCCTACGAACGGCGCTATTACAAAGGCGAGCTCCGCGGGCTCGAGCTCGCGGGCCGGAAAATCGTGGAATTGGGGTTCGGCAATGGCGGCTTCTTGCGCTACGCCATGGACGAGGGCGCTAACGTCGGCGGCACGGAGCTGCTGGCCGAAGCGTGCGCGCGCGCGACGGAACGCGGCGCGCGGGTCTATATGCCGGACCTTTCGGATGCGCTGGCGGAGAACGCGGGAAATTTCGACCTCATCGTCGCGTTCGACGTCATGGAGCATATGACTCGGGAAGAACTTCTTGTTTTGTTCGACACCTTAGCGGCGTTGCTGAAATCCGGCGGCCACGTCTTGGCGCGATTCCCGAACGCCCAAAGTCCGCTGGGCTGCGTGACGCAAAACGGCGACTGGACCCATCGCTCGGCGCTATCCGCGCAAGTGCTGATGCAGATTCTGACGGGCAAGCCCTGGGCGCTGGTCCGCGCCGGCGATCCCTTCATGGTGCTTGACGCGGACAGTCTCGCGAAACGAATCGGCCTGCGATTGCGTTATGCAGCGCGGCGCGGAATCGAATGGACGGTGAACCGGCTCTATGGGCTCGCCATCACGCTTGATCCCAATGTTGTAGTTCTACTGAGACGCGACTGAACACCAAGGGCCGTCGGTCAGGAAAAGACCATTGAACGGCGGGCTTGACCAATCTGACACCGTTGGAGCGCACTTATGTTTGGCGCGCCAGCATTCGGCTCAATCTTTCAAGATCGAGCGACTAATCAAGCTTCAGGACCAGATTCATGAGCTTAGTTGATAGGATTCTCGCTGGCGTCGAACACTACGCAAACGCGGTGTTTGTAAGGACGTATATTCTGCGCGAGCTTTTGCGCGCGCGGCGACGCGGCAATAAAATCGATAATGAATTCATTAAGGAGGCGTTCACGCGCCCACGCTGGCAAGAAGACTTCGTTCTCTTGCTACGCTTTTTCGACTCTTCCGAAACGGTGACCCTCATCGACGTCGGCGCCAATGACGGGACGTGGACAAAAAAATTCTTGAGCATCTACCCTACCGCGTCGGTCGTCGCCATTGAGCCCGTGCCCGCGAATTTCGCCCGATTCTCCGCCATGCATGCTGGGGATCCGCGCGTGTTGGCGCTGAATGTCGCCGCGGGAGAGCACGAGGGCGAACTCGAATTGTTCGTTAACGACGATGACGTTGGCGGCGTCGGCGCGAGCGCCTATCGCTACGAAAGCGGCATCACCAATTATAGCGCGACGACGACGAGCCATCGAGTCGACATGCTCACGCTCGATCAAATCGTCGAGCGACACAAGGATCGGATCAAGGGTCGCGTCATCATCAAAATCGACGTGCAGGGACACGAAGCCAGCGTGTTGAGAGGCGCGGCTTCTCTCTTGAAACGCGTGGAAGCCGTTCACGTCGAAGTGGCGCTCTTCCAATACTCTGGCCAGGAGCACGGCGTTACGGAGATCGTTCCGATTCTTTCCGCCGCCGGACTTCACCTCGGTCCCTATCAACAGTGCATCGGGCGTGTCGTCAGCCGCTATCCCTATGAACTCGACATGCTGTTCGTTCGCCAGGAAAGCTTGCCGAGACTGCTGGGTTATTGAGTCGTCGAACAACCGGCGGATCGCCTGGACTTCAAGCGTAGGCGATCACTACCGCTTCCATGCTTTTTATGGGTATGAATATGCAAGCAGCGATCGGTCGATCACGCGCGCCAGCAGCGCGTATTCACGCATTTCGGAGTCCTGAATTGTCGTCTCGTTCATGAACGGACTCTCATCGCGCGCGCCTACGCCATTCTTTTTCGCCTGACCCAAAAGCCGCGGGCCGCGTCCCATAAACGCTTATGTTGGCTGGCTGGCATCAGCACTGATGCGATCGGCAAGAGCGTTACGGCGCCCCATATGGCGAGACAAACAACCAATCTCGCCCAGCCCTGCGTTCCAGTCGCAAATCCAACCACTCTTCCAACGGCTCCGCTCCAGACGAGAGCCGCCAAGGCAATGAGCACGCACTGAATCGCGTGTCGCCAATAGGTGATGCCAAGTCGTCGTGTCAACAATATCGGCAGCACCAGACCGATGCTCACGATTTCGTCGGCGGCCATCGCGAACGCGACTCCGGCGGCGCCAAAGCCGCTGGCGAGTGGAGCCGCGAGGGCGATCGCAATCACTGTTTGCGTGACTTGGCCGATCGCCTGTTGCTTGGGAATATCCGCGAGATGCGCGAGATAGACCAAGGGTATGGCCGGCGCCACGACAATAGCCGGAACGACGAGCCAAAACAGGGTCCCCATATCGAACAAATCGGATTTTCCGGTCCATAATTCGATAATCGAGGCGCCGAAGGTCAGCAGACCGGCCGCCATCACGCCTCCAATCGCCGCGACGCTCCTTCCCAAGTAGGTCATACCGCGCTCGATCATCGCGGTGTTTCCCGAATGCACGTGAGGCGCAAGTTCCACGCCGGCGGACGTGGACAGCATGACCACGATATTGCGACCGAAATTAACCAGCGTGCGATGCAGAACGAACGTTACGACGACGGGGCCGCCAAGCCCCAACGCGCTCAAAAGCAAGACGGGAGCTTGCAGCCACATCGTCGGAGCCGCGTAGGTGAGCGCATACCAGCGCATCGCGAGACCCGCGTCGCGCAATTCCAAAACGCTTGGCGGCAAAGGCCAAAGACGCAGGTTCGGATACCGCCGCCTCAGATCGGTGAGCAGAATTCCCCACGCAAATACGAGCTGCGCCAATATGTAAGTCCAAGCCAACACGCGCGGACCGGCGCCGCCCAGCGCGGCCGCCAGCGCGGCCACGACGATGCAAAGGCTCGACACGCTGTCGATAATAACCCCGCGTGAGTATTCGCCGTAGGCGCGATAAATTTGAGTAAAAGCGCTTTTTGTTGTCGTTACGGCCTGCATTACCCCCAGCGAGAACAAAACCAACGACGCTTCGGACGAAGTCAGCGAACGAATGGAGACGAAAGGCGAGGCGGACTCGAGCACGGCCAGCACAGCCGCGATCACAACCATCAACAGCGCCAACAGCGCATAAATAAAGGCGGCGGTCCCTGACCTGCCTCTGGAAACCAACCTTGTCGCCGACACCCAGAGCCTTTTGCAGGCGATTTCCGACGAAGATGCCAAATCCCAAATCCGCGAGGCTCAACAAGCCCGACCAGGCCATCAATGTCGTCCAGTCGGCAAACAGATCCGTCGGCCACATCCGCAGCAGGATCGCCGTCAACAAAAACCGATCGCCGATTGAAATCAGCATACTGAGAAGCTGGCTGGCGAAATTTTGGAGAGTTTTGCCTAACATGCCCGCGCGCTCGGACATTCGGTGGACATGATCGAAAATTTTAGACCGACATTGCTGAACGAGTCCGGCGTCATCATCGCTCGTCCTTCGCCCGCGCGGCGCGAATCTGCAAGACCTAGAATAGTCGGTCGGCGCTATTGCCGCAACATAGGCCAAAGTTAATCCATCGCGATCGAGCGCGGTGGGGCGTTAGATTGAAGCAGTCGGAGGAAATGTCTGCTTAGCGACCGGAAACGATTCGCCGCGTGCCGTGTCTATCAACAAAATGTCGCGTCGCGCGGCCCGCATCATTGTTTTTGAAAAAAGACATCGTTTTTGAAAAAAGACATCGAACTACTTGTCTTTCGGGCCGGCCCGGCGCCATTCGCCCCGGCCAAGACGGTCGAACCGAGTCATTCCAAACTTCTCATGTGCAAGTCCCGCATCGGGACGCCTTATCGCATAGCAACAGTATCAACATCGACCTCCAAGCGGAGGATATCCATATTATAACGACATCCGCTATTCCAAAAGGCGCACGCTTTAATACATAACTAGCGGACCGAGCTAACAACGAATTTTGACTATGCTCGGCAACTCATGGCCCGCTCTGTCAAAACTACTCCTCGCCGACCTTGGCGGGTTTGAATACAACTGGGCGCAGCATGAAGGACGGGACGTGGTCGCCCATGCCTATCACGGGCGGGCCGTCATCCTCTTGCGCGCGTGGCCGCCGGTCGCGGCGCTCGGCGTAGACTGGCGTACGCGCGGCGCGCGGCGACTCCGCCACCGCGGCGGCGGGCCGTCCTGATTCGCTTGCGCGCGCCGCGCGCGCCTTTGGAGCCGCCTCGCGCGCTGGGGCCGCCGATCCCGCGGAGCTTCGACCACGTCCGCCGCGTTCGACTCCTCGTCTGGCGCCGCGCTCTCCTCCCCGACGCTCATGTCCGTTGGATGACTCGCTCGGCGGCGGCAATTCGGACAGTCTCGGTCCTTCCCACTCCACCTCGTTGCCGATAAGGCTTTCGATTTGTTCGATATATTTCTTGTCTTCGGGCGTCACCAGCGTGATCGCGACGCCGGAACGCCCGGCTCTCCCCGTGCGGCCGATACGGTGGACATAGTCTTCGCTGTGCGTCGGCACATCAAAATTGAACACATGGCTGACATCGGGAATGTCGAGCCCGCGAGCGGCCACGTCCGAACAGACCAGAAGAGCAACCGAGCCGTTCTTGAACGCGTCGAGCGAGGCCATTCGGGCCATTTGATCCATGTCGCCATGCAAGGCGCCAACGGAAAACCCGTGCTTTTCCAGCGAGCGGTGCAAGATCGCCACATCTCGCTTGCGGTTGCAAAAGATGATGGCGTTCTTGAAATTCTCCGCCGAGCGGATGAGATTGCGCAAGGTGTCGCGCTTTTCGGCGTGTCCGTGCGATGCGACCATCGCCTGACGGATGAGGGCGGCCGTCGTCGCCGCTCTCGCCACCTCCACCCGCACCGGATTGTGCAGAAACGCCTCGGTCAAGCGGGTGATTTCCGGCGGCATGGTGGCGGAGAAGAACAAGGTCTGGCGGGTGAAGGGCACCAGTTTGCAGACTCTCTCGATGTCCGGAATAAAGCCCATGTCGAGCATCCGGTCGGCCTCGTCGATGACGAGAATCTCGATTCCGGTCAGCAGCAGCTTGCCGCGGTCGAAGAAATCGAGCAGGCGGCCCGGCGTGGCGATCAACACGTCGGCGCCGCGCATGATCTTGGCTTCCTGGTCGCCAAAAGAAACCCCGCCGATCAGCAGCGCCACGTTTAGCTTGTGGTTGGCCCCATATTTTATGAAGGCTTCCTCGACCTGAGCCGCGAGTTCACGCGTGGGTTCGAGGATAAGGGTGCGCGGCATGCGCGCCCGGGCCCGGCCTTGTTCAAGCCGGCATAACATCGGCAGGGTGAAGGCGGCGGTTTTGCCGGTGCCCGTCTGGGCGATGCCGAGAATGTCGCGACCTTGCAAGGCCGGCGGGATCGCCTCGGCCTGGATTGGCGTCGGCGTCGTGTAGCCGGAAGTCTCAACGGCCGTGAGCACCTTTTGCGAAAGGCCGAGTTCGTCGAATTTCATCAATTGTCCTGATCACGGCGGCGGTCGGATTTCAAAGCCTGCCGCGCGCCGGCCGTGTAAAACGCGCGTTGCTGCTGGGGGAAACGCTCCGCCCACTGGACAGCGGCCCATGACGGCGGACATCCTGCCCTCGGTTCGCCTTGGGGGCGCTACTTGCAATATGGCGACCAAAACGAAACCCACAATATGCTTGGCCGGCATCTCCGCCAATGTCAATGAATTTACGACCGCTCACGCCGCTTGCGTGAAATACCGGCGGACATCCCTAATTTAGCGTCGCGCGCGGCATCGCCCGGTCCAAATGCGGTAAGCCATTTGAAATCAAGGTTGAAGATCTTTGACCCCTAACGGGCTTTCGTCGCCGCAGGGCGAAATCACGGCCGGACTCTTATTATATGTCCTTGGAATCGTCGAGGTGGTCACTCCATCGACGCCAATGTTCCGATAAACCGTTACGCTACCGGTTGCTGGAGGAGATGGCCTGGCCTTTACCCCTCGCCACGGCTCGGATTCCGGCCAAACCAACGCGACTCTTGGCAGGTCGCCCCTCTGCGCCGCGTTCGCCAGCCATTCGGACGCGACAATGCACAGACAGATCGCGACGCCCGCCTTTATCGCCAGTTTCACGACACTCGAGCTGTCCGCGTCCTGTCGTATTGGTCTGAATTCGAACATCAGCGCCTCGTGATTGTCCGCCCTTGGCGTACATGAACATGGTAAACACACAGTTGACGGGACTTTTTCGAGGACCACATTAGACCTCCACCCCTCCTCGTCAGGCGATCGAGACGCCGGCGTAGCGTTAGCGCGCCGATGCTCAAGCCCGCCAGATTTTTTGTGGCCCCAAGCATCGGCCGCGCGGATTGATGCAACCCGGCCGCGGTGCGCGAGCTGTCGTCGCCCCGCGCACGCTAAGAACCCGGTCCCACGCGACGAAGGAATCCGCGTCCATCGCGCCATGGCCATAAACCGTGGCGCGCCGGCCAAATGCGCCCGCAATTCCATCTTTTTTTGCGAGGCTGATTGTTCGGGCGGGACTTTCGGATAAGCTTATTGCTCAAATTTTGCCTTGACCGAATTTTGTCGCTTGCCAAGATTCATGCGAGCAAGAACACTCAGCGAGCATCACGCGCACGTCGCGGCAAAGAGGGCGGAATGCGAAGGTCACGGCCGGAGGCTCGGCGCGGCACGAAAAATGTTTAACACCTTACGGACCGGTTTTTGCCATCCTATATGGAGAAAAGCAGAAGGGGCGCCGAAGGAAGAGGTCAGACAGGAAGGCTCGATGGTTAAGGTGTGCGACACTTTCAGCGGCCCGGCCGATTCGTCGGCGGGCGGGGAGTTCGGCGAGAAGGGAGAGGCGCGCTTGAGTCGGGAACCGCGAAAGGGTGGCGGGGGCGCGGGTACGGCGCTTATCCCTCGCACGCGCACGCAGACGCGGCGTCCACATATGTATCGCGTGTTATTGCTCAATGACGATTATACGACGCAGGAGTTCGTTATCATCGTATTACGCAAGTATTTTAATAAGTCGGTCGAAGACGCGACGCGAATTATGCTGCTTGTCCATAATCATGGTGTAGGCGAATGCGGAGTTTACACCTATGAAGTCGCCGAAACAAAAGTTACGCAGGTCATGGATTTCGCCCGCAAACACCAACATCCGCTGCAATGCATCATGGAAAAGAAGTAGGGGTGAGAACTGATGCCGGCTTTCTCGCGCAATCTGAAGCAGACCTTGGACCGGGCGCTGGCGTCGGCGCGAGAGCGTCGGCATGAATATGCGACGCTCGAACATCTTCTGCTGAGCCTTATCGAAGACAGTGACGCAAGCGCGGTACTGCGCGCTTGTTCGGTCGATCTCGACGTTCTCGGTCGGAATTTGCGTGACTACCTTGACCGAGAATTAGACAATCTGGTCAACGAAGACGCGGAAGAGTGCAAACCGACGGCGGGCTTTCAGCGTGTTGTCCAGCGCGCCATCATAAGCGTTCAATCATCCGGCCGCGAGGATGTGAGCGGAGCCAATGTGCTGGTGGCGCTGTTCGCCGAACGCGAGAGTCACGCCGTCTATTTCCTGCAGGAGCAGGACATGACGCGCTATGACGCGGTGAATTACATCAGCCACGGCATCGCCAAGCGCCTTGGGCTTTCCGACCCGTCGCGCGGGCCGCGCGGCGCCGAGGAAGACGTCGACCGCAACGAAGCGCGCGAGGGCCGCGATGGCGACTCTCGCAAAAAGGAGGGCGCGCTCGACGCTTATTGCGTCAACCTCAACAAGAAAGCGCGCGACCAGCGAATCGATCCCCTGATCGGGCGAGAAGCCGAAGTTCTCCGCACAATCCAGGTGCTGTGCCGGCGCCAGAAAAACAACCCGCTGCTGGTCGGCGATCCCGGCGTTGGCAAGACCGCCATCGCCGAGGGGCTGGCGCGAAAGATCGTTCTTGGCGAAGTGCCGGAAATTCTCTCGGGCGCGACCATCTTCGCGCTCGATATGGGCACGCTGCTCGCCGGCACGCGGTATCGCGGCGATTTCGAGGAGCGCCTGAAACAGGTCGTCAAGGAAATCGAGCAGCACAAGAACGCGATCCTGTTCATCGATGAAATCCACACGGTGATCGGAGCCGGCGCGACCTCTGGCGGCGCGATGGACGCCTCCAATCTGTTGAAGCCCGCGTTGGCGCAAGGCGCGCTGCGGTGCATCGGTTCGACGACTTATAAGGAGTATCGCCAGTATTTCGAGAAGGACCGCGCGCTGGTGCGGCGCTTCCAGAAAATCGACGTGAACGAACCTTCGATCCCCGACGCCATAGAGATCATCAAGGGGCTGAAGCCCTATTTCGAGGACTTCCACAAAATCCGCTACACCGGCGAGGCCATCAAAGCCGCCGTGGAGTTGTCGGTGCGCTATATCCACGACCGCAAGCTGCCGGACAAAGCGATCGACGTGATCGATGAAAGCGGCGCGGCGCAGATGCTTTTGTCCGACTCCAAGCGCAAGAAAACCATCGGCCTCAAGGAAATCGAGGCGACGATCGCGACGATGGCGCGGGTTCCGCCCAAAAGCGTCTCCAAGGACGACGCGGAAGTGCTGGCGCATCTCGACGAGACCTTGAAGCGCGTCGTCTATGGCCAGGACGCGGCCGTCAACGCGCTGACCACGGCGATCAAACTGGCGCGCGCCGGCCTGCGCGATCCCGAAAAGCCGATCGGCTGCTATCTCTTCTCCGGTCCGACCGGCGTCGGCAAGACGGAGGCCGCGCGTCAGCTCGCCGTCTCTCTCGGCATCGAGTTGGTTCGATTCGACATGTCCGAATATATGGAGCGTCACACCGTGAGCCGCCTGATTGGCGCTCCGCCCGGCTATGTCGGCTTCGACCNNAGGTGATGGATCACGGCAAGCTGACGGACCATAACGGCAAGACGATCGACTTCCGCAATGTCATTTTGATCATGACCACCAACGCCGGCGCGGCCGATCTGTCGCGAACGCCAATCGGCTTCACGCACTCGAAGCACCACCGAGATTACAGCGAAGCGATCAATAGCCTGTTCGCGCCGGAGTTTCGCAACCGCCTCGACGCGGTGGTGCCTTTTGGCCATCTGCCGCCGCAAGTCATCGCGCGCGTCGTCGACAAATTCATCATGCAGTTGGAGACTCAGCTCGCCGAACGCAACGTGACAATCGACCTCTCCGACGAGGCGCGCGCCTGGCTGGTTGAGCATGGCTATGACGAGGCCATGGGCGCGAGGCCGATGTCGCGGGTCATTCACACGCATATCAAGACGCCGCTCGCGGACGAACTCTTGTTCGGCCGCCTCAAGAACGGCGGCGCGGTGCATGTCGTGGTGGTCGCGGACGAGGCCGGCGCCAAGACGTTGGGCTTCGTCTATCCCGAAGGTCCGGTTCTGCCGCGCCCCGAGCGCGACATTATCGAGGCAGGGAAGAAGCGTTCGCCGACGGACGGCGACTCGCGCAAGGAGAAGGCAGCGGAAGTCGAACCCGAAAAGCAGGCGGAACCAGACGCCGAGGCCGGGGCGGCGCCGCGCAGCGTGCCAGACGCGCCGATGCAAGGGTGACTTTTATGAAAGCGGATGAGCGCGTGTAAACGCGCGCTCATCCAAAATTAACCCCGGCAAACATAAGATTTTCGCGCGCATGGCGGTTCCGACCGCGCGCGAGGATTCGCCACGCCGTCGCGCCGCGCCCGCCGAAACAGAAGAGGCGCCCCGGAAGTGACGCAAAACAGCCTCGACAATAGCGACGCGGGCGGCGAGCCCTTGCGCATCGTGCATGTTTTGCGAGCGCCCGTGGGCGGGCTGTTCCGCCATGTGCTCGATCTCGCGCGAGAACAAATCAATTGCGGGCACGAGGTGGGACTCATCACCGATTCATTGACCGGCGGCGCGCGCGGCGCGGCGCAACTCGCCGAACTCGCGCCATCTCTATCGCTTGGTCTCCTGCGCCTGCCGATCCATCGGCCGCCGCATATGACGGATCTTTCGGTTTTGCTGACAGTCGGGCGGCGCCTCGCCGAGTTGAATCCCGACGTCGTGCACGGCCATGGATCGAAGGGCGGCCTCCTGGCGCGGGTCGCCGGTCCATGGAAGTCGCCGTTCGTCGCGGTGAAAGTCTACACACCGCACGGCGGCAGTCTAAACTATCGCCCCGGGACTTGGAGCCATCGCCTGTTCATGATGATGGAGGCGATTCTCGCTTGGCGCACCGATTTGTTGTTATTCGAGAGCGGCTATATCGCCGATCGGTTCGAGAGCGTCGTCGGCAAGCCGCGCCATCTCGCGCATGTCGTGCGCAACGGCATCGCGCCGCGCGAACTCGAGCCGGTGACGCCGGACGCCGACGCGGCCGATCTACTCTATGTCGGCGAATTTCGATCCGCCAAGGGGCTCGACACGCTGATCGACGCCTTGGGCTTGTTGGCCAAGACAGCGCGGCGTCGTCCGAGCCTCGTGCTCGTCGGCGACGGCCCCGAAAGAGCGGCGTTGAGCGCGCGCGCGGAAACTCTCGGCGTCGCCTCGCAGCTGAATTTCCGGGCGCCAATGGCTGCCCGCGAGGCATTTGCCGCGGGACGTATCCTTGTCGTTCCGAGTCGCGCGGAATCATTGCCTTATATCGTTCTGGAGGCGGCCGGGGCGCATAAGCCGATCATCGCCACACGCGTGGGCGGCATGGCCGAAATCTTCGGCCCCTATAGCGGCAGCCTGATTCCTTGCGACAATCCCGGCGTGCTTAGCGACGCGCTGGCGCGCATGCTTGATGAAACTCCGCAAGAAAGCTTGGCGAAAACGCACGAGCTCGCCGATTATGTGGGCGCACGCTTCTCACTCTCCGGCATGGTCGACGGCGTCTTGGCTGGATACCGCGAAGCCATCGCGCGGCGGGCGCGACCATGACCGACGCCAGCGCGACGCGGACCAATCCGGCGCCGGGCCTCGTGTTCGACTATCAGAAGCTCGTCAACGCCGCCGTCTGGATATTCGTGCTTTCCGGCGCCATCTCCCTGGTCGAACCGTCGCCTTATGATTTTGCGTCGATGATCGCGATACCATTGTGGTTCCTTGGCGGGTTTACGCTGCACCGCAGCTTTTTGCTTTTCGCGTTTCTCATTATTTCCTACACAATTCTCGGCTTTTTGGCGCTGATCCCTTATTGGAGCGTCGCCGATTCGGCGATGTATCAGTATCAGTCCGCCTATCTGACCTTCACCGCGTTGTTTTTCGCGCTGTTCGCCGCGGACCGCACGGTCGAACGCGCGGAAATGATCCTTTCCGGCTTCACCGCTGGCACTCTGATCGCCGCGATCTGCGGGCTGCTCGGCTATTTCGACGTCGCCGGACTTGGCGAAACCTTTTCAAAATGGGGGCGCGTTTCCGGCACCTTCAAGGATCCCAACGTGCTCGGATCCTATCTGATCCTGGGCGTGCTCTATCTTTCTCAGAACCTGATGTTCGCCCGCGCGCGTCACGTCGCCATGACGGTCATCATGTTGGCGATCATCGTCGCCGCCGACTTTCTGTCTTTCTCTCGGGGATCGTGGGGCGCGACGATCGTCTCCATGGCGCTAATGGCGTCCAGCGCTTTCGCGACGACCAAGAATGCAGCCTTGAAGCGCCGCATTTCGGCCTCGGCGTTGGTCGCGATCACGATAGGCGTTCTGGTCGTTCTAGTGCTTTTGTCGATGGAGTCGACGCGCGCCTTCTTCCTGCAGCGCGCTTCGGTCACGCAGGAATACGACGAGGGCTCCACCGGGCGCTTCGGCAATCAGCTCCGTTCGTTGCCGATGCTGGTCGAACGCTTCTGGGGCTTCGGACCGCTGCGCTTCCGCACGATTTTCGATCTCGAGCCACACAATTCCTATATCGGCGCCTTCGCCAACACCGGCTGGCTCGGCGGATTCTTATTCATTCTCATTGTGAGCATCACTGTCTTCATCGGCTTTCGGCTCATGTTCCGGCCGTCGCCATTCCAGCGCCAGGCGCAAGTCTTCTTCCCGGTGCTGCTCGCCTTCTTTTTCCAGGCGTTCCAGATCGACATCGATCATTGGCGGCATGTGTTGATGCTGCTTGGCGTCGTCTGGGGGCTGGAGGCGGCTCGGCAGAAATGGGAGGCGCGCCAATAT
>PLZT01000306.1 GCA_003152255.1 Methylocystaceae bacterium
AGAAATGAGCGTCCCTACCGGGAAAGAGGTTTCGTTGACCCTTGCGCCGCAAGGGCTTACGCTTCTCGAAAGATATGTCCGATACTCCAGCCCCAAAACGGCTTGGTTACGCCCGCGTCTCGACCGTCGGGCAAACCCTCGAAGCGCAACTTGACCAGCTCAAGGCGGCGGGGTGTTCGCGCGTCTATCGTGAGAAGGTTTCCGGCGCGAAAGTTGACCGCAAGGAACTCGGCAAGCTCGTCAAATCCATCGCGGCGGGCGATCAAGTGGTGGTGACGCGCATCGACCGGCTCGCGCGATCGATCTTCGAACTTTTCGCTATCGTGAAAAGGATCGTCGACGCGGGCGGACAATTCCTCAGCCTTGCGGAACCGTGGGCGGACACATCGACCAGCACGGGGCGGCTCATGATTGCCGTGCTTGGCGGGCTGGCGGACGTGGAGCGTGATTTGATCCGCACCCGCACCGGCGAGGGGCGGGAACGCGCCAAAGCGCGCGGCCAACATATGGGGCGACCGGCGAAAATGACGGCAGCGCAGAAGCAGGAAGCGCGGCGCAGACGCAAGGACGGAGAATCTGTCGCCGACCTTGCGCGCTCCTACGGAGTGTCGCCAGCGGCGATCTACAGATGCACGGCGGCGTCATGAGCGAAATCACGCCTCATGTCCGCTTATCGACGTACCGCGAACAACGAGAAGGGTGGGAATTTTTCTCCGCCCATGGCGCTGGATGACCCGAAGCCGCCATTGGCTCGTCGCGGCGTTGCGACCGGCACCCGTCACTTCGATTCCGTAAGGCGTTCGATTCTCATGTGTTGGCTGGAAACCACGAGAGAGGTGCGTCCTGATGACGAGCAATTCGGTCGCATCCCTTGTCTCATCCGCGCTCGCAGGCGGTGCGCCCACTTTTTGCGCTCCAGCGCGTTCAACCGCGAAGGTTCGGCCTTGTCAAAAGCGCCAAAGTGGCGGAATCTTGCATCCAAATCGAGGCGCATCCGGCGAATCCCGGATAAGATGTATCCCGACAGTGGCGCATCGCCATGGCCCTCTCTTGCGAACCGAGCGAAATTCAGGCAGAATTTGGTTCGCTACCGAGGCTCTGTCAGGGTAATGTCGGCTATATCGCTTGAGAGTGCGCATGAAAAAGCTACTTAAGGCGTTTGCTTTTGGTACCCTACTCGCTCTTGTTGTATTTTTGCATATCGTCATTGAGCAAAAGGCAGAAGAGTTAGGGAAACTATTTGGTAATGTGGGCTACGGACAAATTGCCGCCTGGGCGGTACCGATCATCTCCGGTATTGTGATCGTAGCGATCCTCGAATGGGCGTCGGAAAGTCTGTATGATTCGTGCGGTCTGTTGAGGTGGTTTGCACATAGGTACAATCGAAAGCCCTATTTCGAGGGTTGGTGGCTCGACGTTGGGATAGATGCAAGTGGTGGAATTGAAGAAGTTCGAAATTGCAGCTTCATAAGAATTACCAACGAGGACGACGTGCTTAAAATTGAGGGTCTCACTTGGGACACTAGTAGTCCTGACAAATACGAGTGGAATTCGACATATTCGGTCGCGGAAGGAAATAAATTGTATTTTGGATACGAGTATAAGAATAAATACATACACGGATCGCGTCTCCATGGGGATGAAACCGCCGCGTATACCCTTGCAATGGATTGTGAAGGATTCACCGGTACGTACGACGGTGGCAAATCCACAGCGGACGGCAAACTACACAGGCAGAACAAACGATTTTGGGGATCATCTTATAGGATTCCAAGCGAACAGGAGCGTGAACAGTTGGCGAAGACATATATGCGCCACTTTATGAGAACGCAAGAATATGATCAAGATACGTTTCAGCGTAGATTATTAAGTGCATCCAAGGCGCGGCGGCAAGATTCGTTTGTGCGCTTTGTTAAGCAATCTAACAGCAAGGCGGCTGAGGTTGACTTGCTCAACAAAGCCATCCAATCATTGCCTTGGCCATCCTCGATACGGTCAATTCTCGATTTGGGGGCAGGCGAGGGAACCATAACTATTGAAGCGTTAAAGGCGCTAAAGTTCGACTCCAAGATAGGCAAATACGTAGGCGTGGACTCGAATGGCATCTTGCTTGAGGCCCTGAGCACTCGACTCAAAAAAGAATATAAACGTCAAGAAAGTAATGATACAATTTTAATTAGGCGTAATATCGACGCGTTCCTCAACGACGAGACGGATCACTTCGACGTTGTTCTTGGATGCCATTGCCTTTATTTCGTTGACAACGTCTCTTCGGTTCTTTCTGCGATATTTACGCGAATGTTGAAGAAAGGTGGAAGGTTTGCCTCGATGCACACCGACATCATGTCGCCGAAGGCAAGTTTCATTAGAAGTCTGATAAAGTCTTCCAACGACAGCTTGAAACTTGATATTGTTGACCAGTTAAAAAAATCAGCAACAGCGGCTGGAATGCGCTGTCTGTTGGAAGAGAATGCTGATATAATTCTGACGTTTCCCCATTTAGATCGTCACGGCTGGGGCCGTGTTGCACGTAACGGTGAAGGCAACGAAGTAACAAAAGTCATAGAGCTCATAGCTTTCATCGTTGATCGAGGCCCAGAAGAGTTTGACGACCCGAGTGATTGGAGGCAATGCGCAAAAAAGGTGCAGAATTACCTTCGAAGTAACAATGATCAAGTCGTATTTCCAGTTACCATGCATGTATTTGAAAAGGAATAACTGAACACCTGTCGAGGTCATGCCTTCTCTGGCAGTTATGGACCAATGGGCGGCCGCTGAGATTCTTCGCTCATGCACATCGCTGACTGGCCCTGGCATGGCAGGAATGACGATCGTGCAGATCTGTTGAGAGCTTCGAAGAAGTGGCCGACCTCGGCCCTCAGGCGTTTTACGCGATAAACAAAACGCCCCGCCCGATCATTCGAGGCGGGGCATTTGTTTTTTTGGCGGCGGCCTGCTCTGCATGTGGCGCTTGAGCGACAGGGAGTCCCCGCCGCGAGACCGTCCGACGGCGTCTGCTTCCTGACCTGTCACGTCGATTGTCGAAATTCGTGAATTCCGAGAATGCGGCCGAAGTTCCATAATCACCGCTTCCGCGACATCGGGCGTCCCCATAGGTGGCGACACTGGCGACAATCTGCATTGCGGCGGCCTCGTTGCGTCGAATAAACCTATCCACATATGTGCATGTATTTATAT
>PLZT01000649.1 GCA_003152255.1 Methylocystaceae bacterium
GCTTAAAATGCGCAAAGTCGAGCTCAGTCCTCCCCGCTAAAAGCGATAGGAGCTTACGATGCCGACCATGAACGTCAATCCCGCGCCTGAAATCGCCGAGTTCGTCGCCTGCGAATTGGCGGAATGAAACCTAGCCGGTGACTGCGGGCGCGGCCGCCGCGAGCTTCGAAATATCCCGGTAGCCGTAAGATATATCGGCGAGCGTGACGCCTAAAATGGTCCATTCGCCGTCGATCCCGGTTCTTTTCGCGCCGAGCGCCTCATGAAAACGGCGTGCTGGCGGATAGTCGCGAAACACCCAGCCCGAGGCCCTGGAATAGCCCTCCGCGATAAGATGCTTCGCCATAGCGCTCATCATCGCGCGCCCGAGCCCGCTTCGCTGCGCCCGCCGCAACAAATAGAGCGTCGAAAACTCTACCGGAAAACCCGCCTCCGCGAGGCGCGGACTGCGCTGACGGCCGCAGGAGCCAAAGCCGCAAGGCTGTTCGCCGCCCTCGCCCAAGGCCAGAAACACCGCGCTGGCGTCGTCGCTTGCTTCGCCGCGAAAAATATCGCGCCAACGCGCGGCCTGTTCCTCGACATTCAGCGCGTTCAACGCCTCCGGCGGCATTAACGATGCATAGGATTCGCGCCAAGCGGCGACGTGAATCCGCGCGACGATTTCGGCGTCGTCGGTTGTCGCGCGGCGGATGTGCGCTTCGGTCATTGCGAATCCTCGTTTTGCGCCGCCGTTAGCAGACCACCTAGCATGCGCGCCAATGCAGTCGGCTAACCGTTTTTCCAAACGATTTGGAATTTCCGCAGCGCTCTTCCTCGCTCTTATTCGTCCCACATAGAGCGCGCGGCAACCGTTAGTTTTTAGGGTGTGGCTCGCAAAGGCCGCTGGCGTTCGGAGAGTTGAGCCTTTGAGGTCGACGTCGGAAATATTCCGCAGCCACACAAGAATGGGAAAGCTTCTTTTAATCACACAAAAAAATCAAAAATTAACCATGTCTGTCGATATTGCGCGCTCCTCAACAGGGCGGCAAATCATGAAAAAAGTTCTGCTTTCGACAACATTCTTTATTCTTGGCAGTAGCATTGCCGTGGCCGGTTCGAACGTCCTCTATAATGAGTCGCTAGGGACAGTCCCGACATTTGTGTCCCCCCAAAACAGTGACGTAACCGGCTCGATCCCACTTGTCACGAAATCCGGCGTCATCAACGCGCCTAATAGCTTTGCCGCGCCGAACTGGACGGGGCCTTATGTCGGGGTGAACGTTGGAGCGGGTTGGGCAAACACTCAACTGGGCGTTCCCGGCGTAGCGAGCTTTAGCGGCGTCGGCATGTATGGCGTCACGGGTGGACTGACGGGTGGATTCGACTACCAATTTACAGAGCGCTTGGTTGCTGGTCTCGCCATCGACGGCAACGTGAACAGCACCAACGCCGCCGGCTCGATCACTGGGCTTGGAAATGCCGAATTCCGGGAAGCCGCATCATGGGCGCTGAGAGGCAGGGTGGGTGTGCTCACCTCCGAAGAAACCATGATCTACGCCACGGCGGGCGTCTCGGAAGCCTTCACCGACTTGAGCTTCCCCAACACGCCGGGTGTGGGAGGCGGAGGGGGCGCGCGATATGTCGGACCCGTATTCGGCGCGGGTATCGAGACACATTTGACGGGCAACCTCTATGCGCACGCGGAATACATACACGGCGTATACGACAAACGCTGGTTCGGAGGCGGGTCATTCGAAGCTGAGCCGACAACAGGTCTCGCGCGCGTTGGCCTTATCTACAGACCCATGTCCTCGGCTGGAGGGCCGAACGGCGAGCGCTCCATGCCCCTGAGAGAAAGCTGGACTGGCGCATACGTTGGCATTCAAGGCGGCTGGGGTTGGAATAGCACGAGCCTTTCGAACCCTAACGCTTTCTCGGCGAACGGAATTGGCGGGAGCGGGCCGGTCGGGGGATTGTTGGTCGGTTACGACTACCAGATTGACCAATCCGTCGCTGGGCTGGAAATGGACGCGAGCGCGGCGGGGGTCAAGTCGTCTCTCGCCATACTCCCCGTGAGCGGCCAGATAAACTATGATTGGGACTATTCAATTCGCGGTCGCTTTGGGCGGGTCTTTTGCAATACCCTGCTCTTCGGCACGGCCGGTTGGGCGCAGACCCATGGTCAACTCACCACGGTTGGGCTGGGAGGCATAACCGCCAACCATTTGTTTACTGGATTTCAATTCGGCGGCGGCCTTGAAACGATGTTGACCGCGCATGTGGGGGCGCGGCTCGAATACCTACAGTCGTTCTACGATAAATACGCATCCGTTCTTGGATCATCGATTGACGCAACGCCGACGGCGGGAAAGGCCAGAGCGGCCGTCGTCTACAAGTTCTGATCTTAATCGGCGCGAACCGCCTCGGTTAGCGTGGAAGCGGAGCCGTCCCGGAAGAACGGGGGCGACATTGCAAAGCAGGCCGCGCGGGGCTCCCAGTCTTCCGCGCCGCTTCCCGCCTCGCTCCGCCCGTGCTACCTCGCCGGGATGATCGACCTCGCCCTGCGTTTCTCCCCGCTAACCACCGACGACGAAGCCGCCATCGAGAAACTCGACGAGCGCGCCTTCGGTCCCGGGCGCTTCGCGCGCACGGCCTATCGGTTGCGCGAGGGCGTGGCGCCCGATCTGTCGCTGTCCTTCGTCGCGCGGGTCGGCACGCTGCTGGTCGGCGCCAATCGCATGACGCCGATTCTGATCGACCTCGATCCGGCGCTGTTGCTCGGGCCGCTCACCGTCGAACCGGCCTTCCGCTCGCAGGGCGTCGGCGAGGCGCTGATGATGAAATCGCTCGACGCCGCGCGCGACGCCGGCCACGGCCTTGTGTTGCTGGTCGGCGACGTGGATTATTATTCGCGCGTCGGCTTCGCGCGCGTCCCGCGCGGAAAAATCACGATGCCGGGACCGGTCGATCCGGACCGCCTGCTCTATTGCGAGTTGCGCGACGGCGCGTTTGCGGCGACAAGCGGGAAAATGCGCAGGCTTTAGCCAGCGCATGCCCCTCCCTCCAAACAGAAAAGACGCCTTGCCCGGAACCTCCCCGCGACTGATTCTCCGTTACGACGCGCTGGTCGCTTCCCGCGCCATCGAACGCGACTCCGCGCAGCTCGTGGCGCTGGAGACGCTGGACCGGCTCGCCAGGGATTTGGCGGGCCCGGCGACCGCTCGCGCGGCCCTTGGCTTCCTGGCCCTTTTCAAGCGGCGAACGGCGCGGCGCGCCCCACGCGGCGTCTATCTCTGGGGCCATGTCGGGCGCGGCAAGACGACGCTCATGGACCTTTTCTTCGACGCGGCGGCGGTCGAGAAAAAGCGGCGCGTGCATTTCCACGCCTTCATGGCGGAAGTTCACGAACGGTTGCACCAGGCCCGCCGCGAGACCAATGGCGGAAGCGATCCCGTCTCCCGCGTCGCCGCCGAATTTTCGCGCGAGGCGCGGCTGTTGTGTTTCGACGAATTCGCGGTGTCCGACATCGCCGACGCGACCATTCTGGCGCGGCTGTTTTCAGCGCTCTTCGCCGCCGGCGCCGTGGTGGTCGCGACCTCCAACGCGGCGCCCGAGCGGCTCTACGAGAACGGCCGCAACCGCGATCTGTTCCTGCCCTTCATCGCTCTGCTGCAAGAGCGCATGGAGGTCGTCCAACTCGACGCGCGCGCCGATTTTCGGCTGGAGAAAACCTGCGGCCGCGAGGTGTTTTTTGTCGCCGCCGACCCAGAGGCCAAGGCGGTTGCGGAGGCGCGACTCGCCGCCCATATGGGCGACGGCCCGTTCGAGCCAGCGACCGTGCGAGTAAAGGGGCGCGACATTCTGGTTCCGCTGGCGCGCGGCGGATTGGCGCGCTTCGATTTCGCGGAGATTTGCGGCCGCCCGCTCGGCGCGGCGGATTATCACGCGCTGGCCGAGAACTTCGACAAGATCATCATCGACAACGTTCCCGCGATGACTTTCGACCGGCGCAACGAAGCCAAGCGCTTCATCACGCTGGTCGACGTGCTCTACGAGACGAAAACCAAGCTGATCCTTTGCGCGCAAGTCGGGGCGGAAGTCCTCTACCAAGCCGATCACGGCGCGGAGGCGCAGGAGTTTCGCCGCACGGCGTCGCGGCTCAGGGAGATGCGCTCGGAGGATTATCTCGACGCCTGGGCGGCGCGGCGCCGCCTTACCTAAGCCGGAGGCTTCCTCCCCTTCCAACTCGCGGAGCGGGCACATCGAAGCGGCGATGAGCCTCGGATGGATGGTTCACCTTCGAAGCGCGGCCCTCGCGCCGCATCCGCCGATGCGCTTCTTCCCAACTTGGCTCCTGATCGCAATCCTGTGTCCAGTGCGCGACGGCGGCTTCGTCGCACCATTCGAGCAATTTCGGCATGGCCGCGCGATGCGCGCCCGTGGTCATGAAGGCTCTCATCGCGGCATCGTCGGTCCAGACCGAGCGCGTCCAGAAGGTGTCGCGCGCGTCGCGCAAAATACTGAAAGCAAGGTTGCCCTCGGCCCGTCGCGCCTGTAACGCCGACTGGAACGCCGCGACGAAGAACGCCGGGAGGTATCTCCACGACCTCACCCGCAAACGCGTGATCGAGACAAAGGGCATCGGGTCTCCCGCACTTTTATGACGCGAACCGATGGCGAGCGCCCAATGCTCACCGCCGCCCCTCCCACGTCCAAACAGACAAAATCGCCCCCAGCAAAGCCAGCAGCGCCGAAAGCCCTATCCCCAGCGGCGTCGCCTCGACGCCCTTCAGCGCGCCGGCGGCGCCGCGCTTCACGCCGATCCAGTCGGCGCCGCCGAACATATTGGCGTCGCGCAGTTCGACGATCCGGGGCATCGCGATCTCATCCAAGGCGCCGGTGGAAAGCCGTCGCGCCGTTCCGCCGGTCGCCTGCGCGAGCGGGCCCAGCTTTTCCGAAGTCGACGCCACCTCGCGAAATTCGCGCGGGTTGGCCGGGCCGACATTGACCAGCGCCGTCAAGCCGCCGTTCTCGAAGCGATAGAGCCCCATCTCCTTCGCCTTGAATCTTGCGCGCGAGAGACCGGGCTCCCCCGCCTCCAGCGCGATCTCCTCGCGCGCCGCCGACGGCGCGGTCACCGTCACGGGCCGCGTCTCGTCCTTGAGGCTCTGGCGCTCCACCAAAATCTCATGGCCGCTCGCCGTGGCGCGCAAGGCTTCCTCTTCGAGTTCGGGCTCCTTCATCAGCCAATGGGCCATGCGGCGCATCAGATCGACATGCGGCCCACCGCCCTCGAAGCCACGCGCCCACAGCCACAGCTGATCGGTCAACAACATGCCGACCCGCCCCTTGCCCTCGCGCGAGAGCACGACCAACGGCTTGTCCTCGGCGCCGAGGAGCACGCTGTCGCCCTTCAGCACATTGGTATTCACCTGCCGGAACCATTCGCCCCAGCCCGGCGGCGTCGTCTTCGAGCCCTCCAGGCCGCGGGTGACCGGGTGTTTCTCGCCGTCCTTGCTGATATGCGCGCGAAACGCCTGCTCGAACAGGCCGCCATCGGGACGCGCCGGCAATATGCTTTCCAGCGGCGAGTAATAGAGCCCGCGCAGCGTCGCGTAATCCGGCCCGACCGCCGCCAGAAAAGCCCCGCCGTTTTCCACATAGGCGACGATATTGTCGAAATAGACGCTCGGCAGCAGCGTCTGGCTCGAATAGCGGTCGAAGATGATGAGGTCGAAATCGTTGATCTTGCGCCCGAAGAGGTCGGCGGTCGGAAAGGCGATCAGCGACAGTTCGGAGGCGGGAACGCCGTCCTGCTTTTCCGGCGGGCGCAGAATGGTGAAATGCACCAATTCCACATTGGCGTCGGCGCGCAGAAGATTGCGCCAACCGCGTTCGCCGGGATGCGGCTCGCCGGAAACCAAGAGAACCTTCAGCCGGTCGCGCACGCCCTCGATCACCACCACCGCCTTGTTGTCGATGTCGGTGAGTTCGCCCGCGACGACGGGCGTCTCCAATTCGACGACATTCGGTCCGCCATGTTCGATGCGCACGGGGATCTCGACGATTTCGCCTGGACCGGCGCGCAGCGTGGCGATCGCCTGCCCGTCGCGCCGCGCGGAAATCGTGATCGCCGGATCGAAACCGCCGCCGCTGTCGACGACTCTGACGCGAAGAATCTGGTCCTTGCCGACGACTCCAAAACGCGGCGCCTCGACAAGTTCGATGCGGCGGTCGCGCTCGCCCTCATGGCCGGTGATCAGCGCGTGCAGCGGCGCCTTGAAGCCCAACGCCTCGGCCTTCGCGGGAATGTCGTGGACAAGACCGTCGGTGACGAGGATCGCCGCGCCGATCCTGTCGGGGGCTACATCCTTCAGCGCCTCCGCCAACGCCGAAAACAGCAGCGTGCCGTCGGCGCCGGTCCCGACCGAAACGAAACGCGGCTCGATGTCGGGCGTTTTCGCGAAGGCGTCTTCCAGCGCCTTGCGCGCCGCGTCGACCTGCGTCATGCGGGCGCCGAGGGTCTGGCTCTCGCTGCGGTCGAGCACGACGGCGACGACGCTCTTTTGCGCCTCGCGCTGCTCGCGCACCAGCGACGGGTCGGCGAGCGCGGCGAGCAGCAACGCCAGGGCCAGCGCGCGCCATCCCGCGCTCTTCTGCTTGGCGTAAAGCGCGAAACCGAGAACGCCGAGCGCGGCGACGATCAGCGCGGCGAAGGCCGGCCAAGGCAGCAGCGGCGTGAAGGCGAGGGTGAGTTCACTCATGGCGCATCCTCACTGCCCCAGCCGTTGCAGCAGATCGCGCACATGCACTTGATCGGATTTATAATTGCCGGTCAGCGTGTACATCACGAGATTAACCCCGCCGCGCAACGACATCTCGCGCTGGCGCGCGCCGCCCGGCGTCAGCGGATAGAGCGGGCGCCCGCTCTTGTCCTCCGCCCAGGCGCTGGCGAGATCGTTCGAGGTGATGACGATGGCCGAGACATTATCCGTCGCGCGCACGGGGCGCGGCGCGTCATTGGCGGGTTCCGGCGGCAGCGCCTCAACCCATGTGTCGCCATTACTGTATCGCCCGACAAAGCCGTCGAGCAGATAAAAGGTCTTGGTGATGACGTGATCGCGCGGGACGATTTCGAGTTCGGGAATATCGAGCCCCTTGGCGAGCTCGCGCAGCCATAGGGCTTCCGGCGTCGGCGTCGCATTGGCCCGGGCGGTCAGGGCGTCGCGCGTGTCGAAGACGACCGTGCCGCCCTGCTTCATATAGGCGGCGACGCGCGCGACGGTCTTTTCCGAGGGCTGCGCCGCGAGCGCGTTGATCGGCCAGTAGAGCATCGGATAGAAGGCGAGTTCGTCACGGGAGACATCGACGCCAACCGGATCGCCCGGCGAAAAGGAAGTGCGCTGATCGAGCGTGCGCGATAGCGTTTCGAGGCCCGATCGACTCGTCTCGTCGATGCGCGCGTCGCCGCTGATCACATAGGCGAGCCGCGTTTTCAGCGCGGCGTCGCGCTCATGCGCGCCGGGCGCCGTTTTTTGCGCGTCGGCGCGCGCCGGATGCGCGTTTATGCTCGCCGCGAGCACGCAAACGACGGCCAAACCCACGCCGCCGGCCGCCAGCCGCAGCCGGCCGGAGAGCCACAACAAGGCCAGCCAATCAATCAGCAGCCCGACAAAAATCAGCGTCAACAGCAGCGGCCGCAAATCGCGCGCGGCGCCTTGGCGCTCCAATGGCCGAGGCGAAAGCTCGAACTTGGAGAAATCGAACGCCCGCACGGAATCGTCCGGGGCGAGGGTTTGCACCGCGGTCTCGGCGCCCGGCGCGCCATAGAATCCGGGCGGATGCTCGGCGTCGCCACGCCCGGGGAAATCCGCCCCGATGGCCTTCGCGGTCGCGGGCGGGGCACCGAGAACGCCGAAGCCGTCGAGCGTGCGCAAGGGCGGCAGCGTCGCGCGGTCAACGTCCGGGGCGGTCGCCGAATGCTCGGCCGCGCCTTCGTTCGAAAGCGCGCAAATGCGTTTGAGCATTTCGACGAAAAGCCCGGAAATCGGCAGGTTAGACCAGTTCGCGTCGGCGCCGACATGGAATAAAACGACGATCCCCTTGCCGCGCCGCTCGAATGTCGCGAGCGGCGTGCCGTCGGCGAGCCGCGCCCAGGTCTTGGCGGAGAGACCCGGGTCGGGCTCGGCCAGAATCTGCCGGTTCACGGCGACATCGGCGGGAACTGCGAGACCGTAAAACGGGCTGGCCTCGTCGAAATCGGCGAGCCGCTTGGGCGTGTCCCACGACATCGCGCCGCCGAGCACGCGCCCGTTGCGGCGCAGTCTCACCGGAGTCAGATCGTCGGGGTCGTTGGCGAGGCGAGGTCCGGCGAAACGCAGCAACACTCCGCCCTGCTCGACAAAATTCGACAACGCCTCGAAAGCCTCTCCGGGCGCGACCTTTTCGTCGGCCAGCACCAGAACGTTGGGGCGGTCGGCCAGGGCGGCCAGAACCGGGTCGGCGTCGCCGGGATTGGATTTCAGCAGCAGCGTGAAGGGCGCGAGCGCCTTTTCGAGATAATAGGCCGCCGACAGCAAGGGCTGCGCCGCGTCGCCGGCGCCGCCGCCGACAATCCCGACGCGCCGCACCCGCCCGCGCGAGTCGAGCAAGGCCACGGCGCCAGCGGAATTTTCCCCGGCCACGCGCAAAAAGCTCACCTCGTTGCGCAATTCGATCGGCAGATCGAAACGCGCCTTTGTCTTGTCGGAGCCGGCGAATTGGAAAGGCGCCCTGGCGACCAGCCGCGCCTTGTCGTCGAGCGCCTCGACCACGCCGTCTCCCCTTGGCCCAGCGCGCAGCACCGAGACCTCCAGGGCGGCGCTGTCGTTGGCGGCGCCCTCCAGCGCCAGCGGCGCGGCGTCGTCCTTGAGAACCTCGACGCCAGCGCCCGACGCCGCCGCTTCTCGCAGCGCCGCCGCGAATTCCGCCGCCCCGCCCTGCTCCAGCCCGTCGGCGATCCACACGAGACGCGCGGTTTTGTGAGCGCGCGCAAAGGCTTTGACCTGAGCGGCGGCGAGGCCGCGATCCGGCAGCCAAGGCTTTGGCCGGGTCGCGCGCAAATGCTCCGCCGCCCGGGCGCCATCCGTCAATTCCGGCGCCGCCGCGCCTTCGGACGCCAGCATCAGGGCGACCGTCGTCCCCGCGCGCGCGGCGCCTTCGATGAGGCCGGCGGCCGCGGCGACTCGCCGGTCCCAACCGGGCGCCGCCGCCCAGCCGTCGTCGAGCGCCACCAGCAACGGACCGCCCGCGGGCGCCGGGCCCGCGGGATTCCAAACCGGGCCCGCCATGGCCAGCGAGGCCAGCGCCACGATCGCGAGACGCAGCAGCAACAACGGCCAGGGCGTCTTGACCGGAGTTTGTTCTTGCGCCTTCAAGTCGCGCAGCAGCCGCACTGGCGGAAAGATGATTTCGCGCGGGGCGGGCGGCGTCACCCGCAGCAGCCAATAGATCAGGGGCAGCGCCAGAAGGCCGAGGAGCGCCAAGGGCGCCGCGAAGGCGAAACCCATTAGCGCGCCCCCATCCCTTCGCTCAGGGCCATCAACAGCGCCAGCGCCGCCTCCGCCGCCGGGCGGTCGGTATGGTGCAAGAGAAACAGAAAGCCCGCGTCCCGCGCGGCGATCCGCAGACTGTCCTTGTGTTCGGCGAGGCGCTCGGCGTAGGCGGCGCGCAGACTCTGCGCCTCTCCGGCGTGAAAGGGCGCGCCGCCGTCGGTGTCGCGAAACAACGTTTCTCCGGCGAAGGGAAAACTCTCCTCGGCCGGATCGAGAATCATCAGCAAGGCTCCGCGCGCGCCGGCTTGCGAATATTCGCGCAGACGCGCCGCGAGCGCCTCCAAGTCGCAAAGGAAATCCGAGACCAAAATGAGCTTCGCGCGAGGCGGCAGGGCGGTCGAAGGCGCGATGTCCTTGACGCCGGAGTCCGGCGGCTGGCCGCTTATGACCGCGGCGAGGCGATCGATGATGTTTCTCGCGCAAAGCGCCGGCGTCAGCCCAAGAGCGCCGACGCGCTCTCCGCCCTGGACCAGAACCTCGGCGGCGGCGAGTCCGAGCACGGCGGCGCGGTCGATTTTATAATCGCTCGCCAGCGAGGATTTGAACGCCATCGAGGCCGAGCAATCCACCCAGACGAAGTAATTTTGCGCGGCTTCCCATTCGCGCTCGCGCACGAACAGCTGATCGCCCCGCGCCGAGCGGCGCCAGTCCACGCGATGAGCGGACTCGCCGCTCTCGAAAGGGCGATACTGCCAGAAGGTTTCGCCCGCGCCGGCGCGCCGGCGGCCATGCACGCCATGCACGACGCTGCCCGCGACCTCGCGCGCCTGGGCGACGACATGGGGCAAACGGCTGGCGAGATCGGCCGCGTCCGCCGCCCGCTCCCCGTCGGGACGCGGCGTCCGCGGATCGAACCAATGCGCGTCGACGACAAGAGCCATGTCAGCCAAGCCGTTCGACAAGCTTGCCGATCAGCGTCTCGACGGTCAATTCCCGGCGCGCGGCGAAGGTCAGCGCCATGCGATGGCGCAGCACGGGCGCGGCGAGTTTGGCCACGTCGTCGAGCGAGGGCGAGAGGCGCCCGTTGACCAGCGCCCGCGCCCGCGTCGCCAGCATCAGCGCCTGCGCCGCGCGTGGCCCCGGACCCCAGGCGACATGCGGCGCGATGGCGGGATCGCCGTCGCCGGGCCGCGCGGCGCGCACCAGATCGAGAATGGCGTCGACGATTTTTTCGCCGACCGGCAACCGCCGCACCAGGCGCTGCACCACCATTAATTCATCCGCCGTCAGCGCCTGCGTCGGCTGCGCGACATGCTCACCGGTCGTCTCCAGCAGAATGCGCCGCTCGTTGGCGCGATCGGGATAGGCCACGTCGATCTGCAGCAAGAAGCGATCGAGCTGCGCCTCGGGCAAGGGATAGGTGCCCTCCTGCTCCAGCGGATTTTGCGTCGCCAACACATGGAACGGGCGCGGCAAGTCGTGCGGCTGGCCGGCGATGCTGACGTGATATTCCTGCATCGCCTGAAGCAAGGCCGATTGCGTGCGCGGCGACGCCCGGTTGATTTCGTCCGCCATCAGCAATTGCGCGAACACCGGCCCCCTGATGAAGCGGAAGGCGCGGGATTTGTCGGCCCCCTCCTCCAGCACTTCGGAGCCCAGAATATCGGCGGGCAAAAGATCGGGCGTGAACTGCACGCGCTTGGTGTCGAGCCCGAGAACCTTGCCCAGCGTGTCCACGAGCTTGGTTTTGGCGAGGCCAGGCACGCCGACCAGCAGGCCGTGGCCGCCGGCCAGCAGCGTGACCAGCGCCTGTTCGACCACTTCCTCCTGACCGAAGATGACCCCGGCCACCGCTTCGCGGGCGCGGTGAATCTCGTCGAGCGCGCGGTCGGCGCTGGCGATGACGGCGGCGTCGAAAGCGATGGGCGATTGATCGGTCATCTTTGCGCGGACTCGGGGTTGGAGGAGATTGGCGGAACCGGGACGGCGCGCGATTCCGCGTTGCATGATAGCTTAGAACGCCGAGCGGCGTTGTCGATATGAAAGACGCTGGCTTGGGCAATTGGTTAATGTTCAATGCAAAGGCGCGGGAATTATGGCGACGAACGCTCATATCAACAGCGCATGACGATTTACAGCGCATGACGCGTTAACCATTCCGCCCCTCGCCTGCGCGCCTTCGCCAAAGCGTGTATAACAACCAAAACCCGACACCGCGCCTCGCAGGCGCCAACGAAGGCTCCCTCGCCCATGTGGCGCGCCATTATCGAGACCACGCTGTTTTTTTCCGCTCCGTTCGCGCTCTACGCCTTGTTTCATCTGCTGCAGATGCGCTGGCCGTTCGTCGCCGAACTCTGGACCAAGGGCGTCGTGTCGACGCTGACCGTCGCGGGGCTAGCGGTGGCCGTCGCCGGCCTTTTGCTGCTCGGGCTGGGACCGCGCGATCAGGGAACCTATGTGCCGGCTCATATCGAGAATGGCCGCCTTGTTCCCGGACGGTTCGAGTGACAGGCGCCAGCCGCGTTCTGAACGATCCGAAGCTCGCGCGCCTGCTCATGGCGCTCGCCGCCACCGGTTGCGAATCTCGGGTCGTCGGCGGCGCCGTGCGCGACGCGCTGCTGGGTCTTGAGCCGCATGAGATCGACATCGCCACCGCGGCCCTGCCCGAGGCGGTCGCCAAGGCCGCGCAAAACGCCGGGTTGAAGGTCGTGCCCACCGGCCTCGCCCATGGCACGATGACGGTCATCGTCGAGGGGAAGCCTTTCGAGGTGACGACGCTGCGCGAGGATGTCGAGACATATGGGCGCGCCGCGAAGGTGCGTTTCGGCGCCGATTTCGAAATAGACGCGCTGCGCCGGGACTTCACCGTCAACGCGCTGTCGCTATCGCCGGACGGTCGTCTGCACGATTACACCGGCGGCCAGGCCGATCTGAAACAACGCAAAATTCGCTTTATCGGCGATCCCGCGACGCGCATCTCCGAGGATTATCTGCGCGTCCTGCGTTTTTTTCGCTTCCACGCCGCCATTGGCGAAGGTCCGCTCGACCCGCCGGGGCTGCACGCGGCGATTCTCGCGCGCGAAAATCTCAGCCTCCTGTCGCGCGAGCGGATTCGCGCGGAACTGCTCAAGCTTCTGGTCGCGCGGCGGGCGGCGGCGACGGTTCGCGAAATGTCGCGAGCCGGCGTGATCGAGATTCTGCTAGGCATGGACTATCCGGCGCGGCTGGAGCGCTTCATCGCCATCGAGACGACCCGCGGCGCTTCGCCCGACCCGATCGCGCGCCTCGCCGCGCTCGCGGTCGTCGTGCGTGAGGACGCCGAGCGTTTGCGCGAGCGGCTGCGCCTCTCCAACGCCGAATATGCGCGCCTCGCGCTCGCGGCGGGGCTGGTCGAGGAGCTGCACGGGCGCGATGGGCGCTTTTCGCCGCATGAACTAAACACGATGCTGTTCCTGCATGGCCGCGCCGGCGCGGCCGACGCGCTGGCGCTGCTGCATGCGGAGAGCGACGCTCCGCCCGACGACGCGGGATGGCGACAAGCCGCGACATTCATCGCTGAAGCGGAGCCGCCGACCTTTCCGCTCAAGGGCGCCGATCTCGTGGCGCGTGGCGTCGCGCCCGGCCGCGCCTTGGGCGCCGCGCTCAAGCGGCTGCAGGCCAATTGGATCAGAGCCGGATTTCCGCGCGATCCGCGCCGCGTGCTGCAATTGCTCGAGGACGCGGCGCCGAACGGCGAGGATTGAACCCGCCGCCCAATTCGCGACTCCCCTTCGAATTGAAAACGCGCTAGCCTGTTTGAACGAACTTCGGCTGCGGAGGCGCATATGAACTTCGAAACGAACCGACCAGGAGATGTCGCCAGGCGGATCGCGCAACGAGCCCGCCAGACAAGATCCGCCGGCCGAGGCGACGGCTGGCGGCGCGAAACCTTCACCCTGGCGCGGACGGACGCGCGCGACAAGGCGCGCGAATGGTTCGAGCTTTATCCCAAGGCCGCCTATATGACCGAGATAGAGTTCTGGCGCCAACTCGACGACGGCCGCATCGAATTCACGATCAGACGGCTGCCGAGCGCGGATTGACTTGGCGGGTGGAAGGGGTGGACGGGGTTTTTGAGCTTTGCTGCAAGGAGGGAGATCAGCAGGGATTCCGCGCATAACTTTTGCACAAGCTAGGGCCTGTCATCAATTGAGCC
>PLZT01000686.1 GCA_003152255.1 Methylocystaceae bacterium
CTCCGCGATGGCGTGGTGATCGTAGCCGCGCTTCCGCGGGCTGGCGTAGCCGCTCCAATCGTCCGTCACGGTGAGCGTTCCCTTTGCCACGGCGTTCTCGACAAACCCGCAAAGCTGCTCGGCGCTCCGGTCGGGCGCGACAGCGAGCCGAACACGCCCGGCATGGCGTCCGTCCTTTCGCGCGTCCTGCGCGGTTCCCGGTTTACGATGGCGCACCTCGACGGCGCGGGCGACGAGGACTTTGTGGTGGACGCCCCGGCCTTCGCCCCGCGTCCGTCCGCCGACCCATGTCTGGTCCACTTCGACATGTTGCCCGGACTGACCGCCGATCCTGTCCTGGTTGGGCCGCGCCATGGCCGCGCGGAGCTTGTGGAGGATCCCAAGGGCGGTCTCATAGCGCGAGAGCCCGAGCTGGCGCTGAAACTGCGCGGCGGACATGCCGCGCGTCTGGCTGGCGACCAGATAGGCCGCCCAGAACCACACGCTCAGCGGCGCGTGCGAGCGCTCCATGACGGTCCCGGCCGTCAACCCCGTCCGGCGCCGGCATTTGCGGCAGGTCAGGACGCCCGAGCGCGTGGCGATGCGGAACGGTTCGCCGACTTCCCGACAATGGGGGCAGATGAAACCCTCGGCCCATCGGGCCTTTTCAAGATAGCCGGCACAGGCCGCGTCGTCCGGGAAACGCCGCTGGAACTCGGGGAGGGATTTCGGAAAGGCAAGCTCGGCGCGCTCGAGAATGTCCATCGCCACAGCCCCTTGCCCGCCTGACGCTCGCCGAAAATCCACCCCTAGTGGCTGTATGCGTCAACCGGATAGGCGCGATCCGATGCATGAGCTCGATGCCGGCGATCGCGATCGGCGCACGCCGAAATCGCTTGAACCCGAGCATCGGGCCCAAACGAAGCTTGATGGATCGGTGGTCCTGTTCAATCACGTTATCGAGGTACTTGGATGATCGCACCTCGGTCCGCCCGCCCTCGACGGCGTTCGCCCAGGAATTCCCCGGCCGCCCGGCGCGAAGCCTGATAGCCGTCGAGCGTGATCGCGCGAGGCGATCTGCCCTGGCACTTGAACGCCCGCTGGAACAAAGCTTTCGCCGCGGCGACATCGCGATTGGCGCGCGGCAGGAAATCGATGGTTTTCCCGTCGCTGTCGACGGCACGATAGAGATAGGTCCAGCGGCCCTTGATCTACACGTAAGTTTCGTCGACCCGCCATGACCGGCCAGCTTCGTACGCAAACCGGTTCCACCGCTTTTCGAATTCGGGAACGAAGCGCTGGATCCAACGCATGATTGTCGTATGCGCCAGATCAACTCCTCGCTCGGCCATCATCTCGACGAGATCTCGATAGCTGAGCTTGAACCGTAAATACCAACGCACACGGACGATAATGATCTCTCGGTCGAAATGGCGGCCCTTGAACAGTTCATCAAAGCACAACGTCATGGGCTCTTCCGACCCCGAGGGCGGCGATTATGCCCCGCTTCAACCGTCTGCGCCAGAACCCCCGAATCTAGGCATGATCGCATTCAGCCGCATTTTCGCCATAATCGTAATGGATTTTCAGCTCGCCGGAGCCACTCTCGATTATCCGGATACTTGTTGGGTCAAAAAACGTATGGAAAGGGTCAACCGATGAACCGCAAATTGAATATAGCCGCTATTGGTCTCGGGTTCGCATTGTTCCTGATACCCCAGTTCTCTCAGGCCGCAGAACGGGATAATGGCTATGATCGGGATCGCTATGATCGGGATCATGGGAGGGAAGATAATTTCGACCGCGGAGGGAGTTTTCATGACAAGTGCGAAAGAATGAACATCCGGTACGACGAGCATGGCCGGGACCACGACCGGGGCCACGACCGGGGCCACGACGAGCACTGCCATGTGGTTTCACCTAACGCCATTCTTGGAGCGCGATAAAGCCTAAGTGGTGGTGAATTCGGCTTAGGGTCCGTCAGGGAATAGCTGAATCGGTTCTTTAAGGGAACAGATATGGGATTCCAGGTGATCGCACGGCGTCGCAACGTTAGGGGATGATTGACGTAGATTCGCTCCTGGGGCGCGGCGCGGCGATGTCGCCGCATCTCGACGAACGTCGGCAGCGTCTGTTTGGCGCTGCGGAAATTTGAGCTGACGGCCATGGGGGTGTGGCCGTCAGTGGTGGGTGTGACTCGCAACACCGCGAGCACCGTTGGGCGCGGATTGAAAGACCTCGAAGCGCTGGAGACGCCGCGGCGGGGTGCGTTCGCCGTCTGGGTGACAGGCGGAAATCGCTGTGCAAGACGGATAGCCGATTGCACCATGATCTGAACGCGTTTGTCGCGCGTGACGAATGGCGACCCTATGTCGCCGCTGCGCTGGAGGTGCAAGAGCCTGCGCCGCCGAACCCGCCGCGCGTGTCGAGCCCGGTCGCGTCCATGCGGCGCATCATTCTCTCCATCATTTTGTCGCGAAGGCCGAGTAGTCGGACGAAGCGATGTTGAGGCAGGTGCCATCCAGACTAAGCGCCGATTATTAGTTCGGACTGACCGAGATACCAACCGGCGGAAAAAATGATCCTCCGCCGACGCTTCCACCTCCACCCGCGCCAATACCGCCCGGCCCGCTTCCGCCAAAACCGTTACCACCAGTATTGGCGCTACCGGTTCCGTTGCCATCGGTTCCGACGCCGGGACTTGCGTTGGTTGACATGGCCACCGCGAAACTGGTCGGTTGCAGAAGCGACTGATCTTCTTCTCCGACTGACTTTGAAAAGCTCCACCCACCAGCGCCGCCAGCGTCCCCAGCGCCGCCAGCGTCCCCAGCGCCGCCAGCGCCTGCGGCGCCGCGAGTTGTCGAGACAGACTTCGAGGTGGCGGTCGCTGTTTGACCAGCTTGCGAAAGATGCGCGCAACCAGCCGCATTTCCAACACTATCGCGATCACGCCCATAGCGACCCCGGTCAAGGGAAACCATGCATACGTCCGCGGCCCCCTCCTGCAGCAGGACAATCGTGGTGGAGGTCTGGGCATCAACGCTAATATCCAAGACGGTCCCGCGAACCCCGATCATCGCCGTTGGCGTCTTAATCTCATATGCGTGTTTATCGGAGGCCCCCGTCGTAAAACGGAACACGCCTTTAGCAAGCTCGAATGTCGCCTTTTCGTAAGTATTCGCGCCGGAATACACGAACTTGTTGAGTGTGAGCGTCGATCCGGGCCCCATCGACAAATTAGTGTTGTCGGAAAAGACAAGTTTGGCGGCGCTGTCCGGTCCCGTTTTAACGACCTCGTCGCGCGTGATATTTTCACCGGCGTCAATACGAATGACGCGGGTGGGCAGCGCTTGATCAACCTCGTTACGCACTACGGCGGCCACGCCGATCGCTTCTCCCGCCCTCGCTGCTGCGATTCCAAAGAAAGCGGTTGCCCCCGCCAGATAGGCTGCATGGATCCCGCTTGTCATCCAACGCATACCCATCTCATTCTCCGGATTGAGCGTTGATCAGCCTCTGGATTGAGTGTTGACCAGCGAGTGAAACATGTTTTGGTAAAATTAATGTTTTGATTTCTTGCGAATTGCAATCAAAATGTGGAGCCACATGCGCGGCCAATAGAACGATCTCTTAAAATAAATTTTAAATCAACATGTTATAACGGGAAATGGGTAACCGGGGCAAATTTCCGGGCGGGGGAGTCAAAATCTGAGAGGTGTGATTCAAGCTATGGATGGGTCTGCCCCCGCCTGATTCGTTGGAACGCTTGACGCACGCCGATTTAATCGGCGTGGTTCGCGATCTGATCGGCGAAGTGAAGCGGATGCGGGCGGAGAATGGGAACCTCGTCGGGTCGTTGGCGAAGCTTCGGGTCGAGCGTCGGGTGGTGAAGGAGGGCGAGAAGCATTTGATCCTCGGGGAGCGTCTCGGCGCGACGCCCGACGCGATGACGCTGAAACTCGTTGATGATCTGAACCCGCCGCTCGTTGCGAACGCGCTCGGCGATCAGCATCGCCTTCAGCTCGTTCGGATCGTCGGGAAGCTTTTCGATCGCCTGCGCCATATCCGCAGAAGATCATATTTTCCGCCGGTTTTCGACGAACTTCGGCGCCCTGGTTCAATGTGTCGCGGCTCATCCTGGCAAAGTCGGCCGCCGGCGTCTCCTTCGCCGCGCGGACGCGCCGCCAATCCAGTCCCTCGAGCATATAGGCCATCTGCGCCGTCGAGATCGAAACGGCGCCTTCCTTCGCCGACGGTAAGGCCGTCGGACGTTACGGTCGGATTTTAACTCAACCGCTCAGCAGGCATAGGAAACCGTATCACGCGATCATCAAGGCCTTCTGCTACGCGGACGAATAGCCCTCCCTCAAGACGACATGTGCGCGGTCTCATGTCCAGCGGCGTTGTGATAGAGTCAGCTTTGGTAAAACGTGACGCGACCAGTCGGCGCCAGCGCCAGAAACGCCGAAAAATCTCGGATATTGCGCGTCAGCACGGCCTGGCCCTGCTCCAACGCCTGGAGAAAAATAATCGCGTCATTCAGCAGGTCGCTGCGGTGGGTTTGGTCTCGCGGATTGCGTGATCGCTCGACGAGACCAGCAAGCATTCCAGCTTCCCCACAAACTTGCGCCGATGGGCCACCGAGACGATGGATCGGAATATCCGCGATAACGCCGGCTATCTGTTTCAACGCGAACTTGGTCCGAGGGTCGGCGGGATCGAGTCGACCGAAAAGATGTGTGAGCTCCGACAGGCACACCACTGAATGATTTATCAATCGCAGGTCGAGTAGCGTATCGACGGCGTGCGTGGTTTTACCCTGTAAAACGTCGATGTAGACGCAGGTGTCGAGCAAAAGCTGTGAACCGGTCGCGACAGGCTCCGCGACAAAATCAAGCGCCACTTCGGGAAATCGGAGAAAATTTGCACGCTGCGGATCGATATGCCGCGGCGCGCGCTTCAGGTCAAAATTCAAGATCAAGGCTCGAGTCGACATGGCCTTTTCGGGCGACCAATTTCCGTCCAAATTCATCTTCGAGCGCGACTCGGGCCAAGGCGTACTCGAGCAACTCGGTATCCGAAACAATGCCGCTCCGGGCCTTCGCCGCTTCGATGAGCGGCCGCCGAACACGACCGGCAATGCGCCCGTTCTCCCCAGAGAGAAGACCGGCAGCTTTCGCTGTGTCGACAACGGATCGGCGGCGAAGCGAAGCGGTTCGATCAGCCTCGGCCTTGGACGATGCGCGCGTAACCAAGAGGCCACCCCGTTTGTTTAACAGTTTCGTATATTTGTATAACATAAGCACAACGCTCGGACAAGACCATTGCCGCCGATGCGCTGTTTTCTTCGCGCCAACCGCGCCGCCCTGCCCCGCGATTTGCACCTCGTTGTAATAGCGCGACGCCTGTTGCACGGATCGGCGCCGCGACTGCTGCATGGCCTCGGGAAGCGAAACGCCTTCGCGCGCGGCCTCGGTTAGGTAGCCGGAGCGCAATCCGTGCGCGGAATATTGCGCCGGATCGAGTCCGGCGGCGGCGCAACGGCTCGCCGAGCCCGCCACGTCATGCTCTTCGACGCGGAACGAATGCGATTTCCCGGCTGGTCAGCGTCCCTTGCGACCGATCGCTTCGAGCCTGTGGAGTTTCGGGATCGACAATCCGCGGGTGCGATTTGGATGGAATCGCCGATTCATGAGCGTTTGCCTCACGATCTGAAATGTCGAATGTTCGCATTGGCGGTACCTGTAGGCTGTCCAGGAATGCACTGAAAGTGCGCGCAACGTCCGAGGATCGTGTGGTCAGTGTGCCGGCACAGGAGACTATGCGGCGTCGTCTCCTTCAGCAAGATGCTACCGACCCGGATATCACTGTGGCGAACGCCTCGCCCAAGTTGGGGCTCGTTCGCGGCGGGGTGGAGAACAGCCGGTCATAAGTGATCAAGACAATACGCGCGGGTTGGTTCACTTAAGCCAACATTCTATGGTCCGCCTTCGAGAAGGGCTGGAATTATCGGCGACGAGCGGGATCAGACCATGCGGAAAATCAAGTGCGAGGGTTGTGGTCGTCGCGCGCCGAGCTTCGAGGTCGTCGATTACGGCTCGATGGATACGGGATACAAGCAGCTCTGTCGTCGCTGTTTCAATATAAAGGCGGCGACAGCCGCGGGTCTCGACGACTTCGAGCACGTGGACTTCGAGCGGGTGCGACTGACCGACAGTGGCGGCAAGCCGCACGAATTTTCATTTCCGCACGTTTATGTTTGGAACAGGCGTCGCGCTGGACGCCCTCGAACTTCGCGACGGCAATCCGGCGGGCTACCAGTTTCAGGTCATCGCCGAGCCCGAGGAAGACCAACTCGCATTGCTCGGTCGATTGATCGAAAAGCTGCGACGCGCTCTCGCCGTAAAGCACATCGCCGACAGCGAGCACGGATTGCGGATTACAGGGCCTTTGGTCGTTCGAGGGCTGATC
>PLZT01000526.1 GCA_003152255.1 Methylocystaceae bacterium
TGCCGGTTTCTACCGGCGCACCAAAAATCTTGATTCTTGCATCCGCGCGATTACGGAACCACTCTTAAGCGCGGGCGTTATGGATGTTGGGGCCTGAGCAGCAGTCGTCGCGGCGGATTCAACAGGAGGGATGAATGGATTTTTCTTCAACGCGCCGTGATGATTTATTGAATTCGATGCTTTCGAATATCAGCGTGGTCAGCCGGCGGCGTTTTCTGCTTTCCAGCACGGCCGCTGGGGCTGCGGGCGCTTATCTCGGAATGAACGAGGCGCTGGCTCGCGAGCCGAAGAGCCACAGTAAATCAATTCCGCAAGTTACCGATCAGGATCGCGACTACATGCGCGAGGCGATACAGCTGATGCGTCAGGCGGGTGTCGTCGATAAAACTGGTGGGCCTTTCGGCGCCGTCGTTGTTCGTGACGGCAAGGTTCTTGCCGCGAGCGGGAACAGCGTGGTGCGGGACAACGATCCCTCTGCTCACGCCGAGGTTAATGCGATCCGAATTGCGTGTCGCGCGGTCGGCAGCCCTAACATACCGGGAGCGGTTTTATATTCGAGCTGCGAACCATGCCCTATGTGCTACTCTACCGCCTACTGGGCGCGAATTAGCAAGATTTACTATGCGGCGTCTTGGTCCGACTATGCTGACTTGTTTGATGACACGAATATTGGCCTGGACATGGCGAAGCCTTATCCACAAAGGACCGTGGCCCTACAGCAAATCATGCAGGATGACGCGCAAAAGGTCTGGCAGGATTTCAGAAAGATACCGAACAGGGTTCGTTACTGACCTCCTGGCACAAACACCATTCTGTTAAATCGCGCCCTTCGACGCGCGTTGCTTTAGAGCCTAGCGTCGTCGCGCGAGGTTTTACATTCACGCCTCTAAAAATGCCAAATGACGTCTCCTGAGATGATTGTGATGGCGTGCTTCGTCCCGTTGTCGAAGGCCGGCTTGTCGAGCGCGTGATAGAAAGCGATCTCGGGACGGATTTCGATCTGCGGCGAAAACCAATGCTGCCAGCCTAGCGCCCAATTGTTGTAGCGCGTGGCGAAGCCGGTGCGNNGGGCCTATTCGTTGGAAGAAATTGTGAAAAGGGCGTGTCCGCATAACCTTGCGAGACATCCGGGACGTTTCTTTGGAACGCGTAATAGGATTCGGCTGAAAAATGCCAATCGTCATTGAACTTGTGATAAAAGGTTCCGCCGTACCATTGGAGGTTGTCGTAGCCCCACGTCCCGTTGTTGATACTGTTGGCGCAAAGATAAACGGCGTCGTCGGCGGTGTCGCTTTGCCATTGCGCGCAGCCTGTCAAGCTGGGGCGCGCTCCGGGATCCTTGAGGCCAGTATAACCGGGAAGCCCGGTCAGCGGATTGGTCAGCGAGACCGTTTGCGCATTCCACGCGGCCGTGTCGGTGCCCATGGTCAGGCCGAGTTGCAGCATCCAATTCTTCGTGAGCTTCAAGGAGCTAATCGCTCCCGTGTTGGTGTAGTTATCGGATGCATAAAGCATCGAGTGGGAATACATATAGCTGTTGACCGCGAGCTGCGCCTCGATGTCCGGCACTGAAATGAAGCGGCCGAAACGCAGCGTCACTCCTTCCGCGATCCCTGGAATGTAAAGATCGCCGTAGATCATCGGCATATCAAAGCCGGCGAAGTGATTGTGATAGACCAGCTGATCGCTAAACGGGCCATAGCCTACGCTGAACCGGTAGTTCTCGCCGTATATGCCGCTGATGCGAAAACCCCAGTCGATATGGTCCTGTTGCACTTCGTCCGGAACACGTTCGATGTAGACGACCGCTTGATCAAGCTGAACCAAATTTGGCGTATACATGTAAGCCGCCGGCGCGTTTCCGCCATAACCGGTCTTGGCCGTGCTGAGGTTGCCGCCCCCATTCACCCAGCCGTAAATCTGGATGTGCGAATCCTCCAGGGTCTTGCCTAGCGGGCCCGGTCCGATCGCCTTCATCAAGGGACTGTCGACAGCGTTCGGTAATGAGGCCCCTATCGGGTTGAGCCCGCCGACAGGCCATTCCGTAAAGGGATAGGGCGGCGAATTCTCGGGTTGCGGCGGAAACGGCGCGGGGCGACGGCTCGCCGGCGCATTGGGCTCCGCTGGCGCTGACGCCATGCCCCACTCATCGGCGTAAGCATTGTAAAGTCGCGTCAAGAAACCGAAATCGTCGGCGCCTGCCGCCGCATCCGCGCCCAACGCGCGTGGCGGCGCGACAAAAAGAAGAACCGTCGCCAGCGCGCCCAAACGCGTCAGCCAAGGCCGCGCCGCGGCGGCGGTTTTGCGCGGCTGAACCGGCGTTGAGAGGCGTGTGCAAGCCATGACGACTCCCGAACAGGCGTGGATCGCAAGCTCCCTTTTCCTCGTGTTCGCGGGTCGCGTCTACTGTTAGGTGTCACAGGCATTGGCGCTGTCCTCCCTTTTGCTTAAGCGACGCAGATGTTCGGCGCCGCGACCTTCTGGAAAAGATGCGGAGAGGCGACGGCGGAGGACGGGTAAGCCGAGATTCTCGCTTGGAAATCCGGATGCGAGAACGCCGCTTTGAAAGCGGCGGTCGACTCCCAAACGGCGTAGTTCAGGTAGGTCGGGCTATCGCCGAGCGCGCGGTGTAGCTGGGTCGAGATGAAGCCCTGCTGACGCTTCATGAACGCCGCGTCGTCCCGCCAGACTTTGAGGAAGCTCGGCTCGTCCGCCTTATCGAGCGTGAAAACGTTCACGAGAACAACAGGCCCGGCTTCAATCCCAAGCTGACGCTCAATCGGGAAGTTCGGGTCGAGGGGGCGCAGCAGCGACATGATTTGCTCCATTCGGTTTGAATGTTTGATGCCAGTATGGCACTATGATGCTATATCCTAATTGACACTACGATGTCAATATTATCAGGTGTAAAATGGCCCAGCTCAAACGAACGCCCAGCGGCGACGCCGTGACCCTCTTCGTCCTCGACCTATTCAGGCTGAACAACCAACTTTTGTCCGCGGGGGATCGGCTGGTCGCGCCGCTCGGATTGACGAGCGCGCGCTGGCAAGTTCTCGGCGCGATTGTCGCCGCCGATTATCCGCAGCCAGTCGCGTGGCTCGCGCGAAACCTCGGCGCGCATCGGCAAAACGTGCAGCGGATCGTCAATGATCTGGCCAAGGAAGGGCTGGTTGCGTTTGAAACCAACCCGCATCACCGGAAGGCGCAGCTCGTCGTCCTGACAAAAAAGGGAAGGCAGACCTTCGACGCGGCGATGCGCTTGCAAGCGCCGTGGAGCGATAGCCTTTCGGAGGGCCTGGCGGTCAAGGACATAGAAACAGCTCACCAAGTCATCTTGGCGTTACGCCAGAATTTGAGCGGCAAGGATGACGCGGACGCTGAGTAGATGACCACGACGGCCCCCTCGCGCTTTGTGCGTCGCAACATCGCCATATTGCAGCGCGATACTGCTCGGCATGGGATGGCCGAGACGCGCTTCGCGACGATGGCGACATCACACTAGAATTCGACAATCACGGATTCCGGATTCTAGCTTCTTGAGTATCCGCTTCATCCTCGACGAATTGCGAGCCGCCACGCGACTCGCCCTTCAATGAAGGCGGATGCTAGCGCGGTCGTTCCGAGAGCGCCTTGGCCGCTCCATCGCACGGCGATGAAAGGAATCGATCATGAAATCACGCAACGCAATTCTCGCGGCGGCGCTCGGCGGAGCGCTGTCTTTCGCGGCGAGCGCTGAGGTGACGGCGGCCGAATCCTGGTCGGTGTTGTCGATGAAGCCGCTGATGGCGGCCAGCTTCGACGCGGCCTCGAATCACATCGTGGGCTTTTTCGTCAACGCGAACGGCCTGTGCAAGCTCACGCTGATGGTCGGCGACGCGGACAAGCCGAACGCCCCGGCGTCCCGCCTGCTGCTGATCGTGGCCCCCGGACGCAGCGCCCGCTTCGACGCCGACGACGGCAATACTCTGCAATTCGCCTGCAAATCCGGCGCGACGGCGATGACGGCGACCAGCATCAAGAGCGTCGCGGCCGCTCCGGTGGAGGAATGAAGGCTGTATTACGCCTCCCGCTCTTGACAAAAGTCATGCTGCATCGCAATATACATTGCTGCACTGCAATATCGCAGCCCATGCGGCCGGACGCCGGATCGCGCATCCAGCGCAACTCAATGGAGCGGCCTTGATGGCCTGTCCCGCGTCCGCCGGCATGACGACGATGAAAGGACTCAACATGAAATCGGCATCGACTTTCGTCGCGGCCACGCTCGCGGGAGCGCTGGGCCTCTCGATGACAACGAACGCGCCGGCCGCCGACTGGTCGGCCCTGACGATGAAGCCGCGCATGGCCGCCAGCCTCGACGCCGGCGCGAAGCATGTCGTGAGCTATTTCGTCAGCGCCGACGGCGTTTGCAAGCTCACGGTGATGATCGCCGACACGGTGGGCGACGACTCCGGAGCCCCGGCCGCGCAGTTGCAACTGTCGGTCGACCCCGGACGGGCCGCGCGTTTCGCCACCGGCGACGGCAACACCCTGCGCTTCGTGTGCCTCGGACGCGCCGAGACAATGACCGCCACCGCCCTCGGCCGCGTCGCCATGCGGCCGGGCGAGAACTGAGCGGCCTGGGTCGTCGACGAGAAGCGGGCCTGACGGCCCGCGTCTCCCGCGCCGGCGAGCGTCGTTCCGGTTTGGATTGAACCGGAACGACGCTAGCCCGTCTTATTCACC
>PLZT01000647.1 GCA_003152255.1 Methylocystaceae bacterium
CCCCCATTGGCGGCGCGGAAACAGGCGCCGACGCCCAGTTCGACCGCATGACCGAGGAAGATTTGTTGCGCGGGCTGGAAGGTCTTGTCCCTCCAGCGGAAATCGAAGACGAGGCGGAGTAACCCGGCGGCCGGGGCGCCTGTGTTTGCGGCTGGCGCCGCCGCCCTCGTTGTTTTAACATCGGGTTCGGCGCGGCTTGTTCGCGACGGGTTTGGCGCGGTCAGCGGGGCTTCGCCATATTAAAACCCTCTGTCCGGCTTCGGGTAGAACGCGGATGATGCGGCAGTATGAACTCGTTGAGCGGGTTCGCAAATACAACCCTAACGTCGACGAGGATCTGCTCAACCGCGCCTATGTCTACGCCATGCAGGCGCATGGCGCGCAGAAGCGCGCCTCGGGCGACCCCTATTTCTCGCATCCCCTGGAAGTCGCTGCGATCCTGACCGATCTCAAGCTCGACGACGCGACCATCGTCGCCGCCGTGCTGCACGATACGATAGAAGACACCAGCACGACGCGCGAGGAGATCGACCGGCTGTTTGGGCCGCGGATCGGCAAGCTCGTCGAAGGCCTGACCAAGATCGACAAGCTCGATCTCGTCTCCAAGCAGGCGCGGCAGGGCGAGAATTTTCGCAAACTGCTGCTGGCCGTCGCGGAGGACGTCCGGGTGCTGCTGGTCAAGCTCGCCGACCGGCTGCACAATATGCGGACGCTTCATTTCGTGCCGATGGAGAAACGCGCCCGCATCGCGCAGGAAACGCTGGATATTTACGCGCCGCTGGCCGCCCGCATCGGCATGCAGAAGCTGCGCGAGGAGCTGGAAGGGCTGGCGTTCCGCCATTTGTCGCCCGAGGCCTATCAAACCATCGAGACGCGCCTGCATGAGTTGCGCGCCAAGAACGGGCGCAACATCAAGCGCATCGAGGAGGAACTGACCCGCGAGTTTTCCGCGCGCGGCATCGAGGCCGCCGTCACGGGGCGGCAGAAGACGCCTTACTCGGTGTGGCGCAAGATGGAGCGTAAATCGATCTCCTTCGAGCAGCTTTCGGATATTTTCGGCTTCCGGATCATCGTCGGAGAGGTCGAGGATTGCTATCGCGCGCTCGGCGTCGCGCACACCAAATGGCCCAGCGTGCCCGGGCGCTTCAAGGACTATATCTCGACGCCCAAGCAAAACGACTATCGCTCGATTCACACGACGGTGGTCGGTCCTGGGCACCAGCGCGTCGAGCTGCAAATCAGAACCGCGCAAATGCATGAGATCGCGCGCTTCGGCATCGCCGCGCACGCACTCTACAAGGACGCGACCGGGCAGGAGGGGCGCGACGATCTCGCCAAGGAAAGCCGCGCCTATCGTTGGTTGCAGGAGACGCTGGAACTGCTCGCTCATGGCGACAGCCCGGAGGAGTTTCTGGAACACACGCGGCTGGAGTTGTTCCAGGACCAGGTGTTCTGTTTCACGCCCAAGGGCGGCCTGATCGCTTTGCCGCGCGGCGCGACGCCGATCGATTTCGCCTATGCCGTGCACACCAAGCTTGGCAATTCCGCGGTCGGCGCGAAGATCAACGGCCGCGTGGCGCCGGTGCTGTCGCAATTGCAAAACGGCGACGAGGTGGAGATCGTGCGCGCCGACGACCATATCCCGCCGGCGGCCTGGGAGGCGGCGGTCGCCACCGGCAAGGCGCGCGCGGCGATTCGCCGGGCGACGCGCGAGGCCGTGCGGCGCCAATATGCGGGGCTTGGCCGGCAGATCGTCGAGCGCGCCTTCGCCCGCGCCAATCGCGCCTATGCCGACGACAAGTTGAAGGGCGTGCTGCCGCGTTTGGCGCGCCATTCGGTGGACGACGTGCTGGCGGCGGTCGGGCGGGGCGAAATCTATTCGGGCGATGTGGTCAAGGCGGTCTATCCCGATTTCAGCGAGGAGCGCAAAGCCCAGCAAAGGCTCCCGGAGCCCGGCGACCCCGGCTGGTTCGACATCAAGGCCAGCAGCAATCTCATGTTCAAGGTTCCGGGCGCGGAACAAGGCGGGGCCATTCCGATTCGGGGCTTGCGCGGCGACGTGCCGGTGCGTTTCGCGGAGAAGGGCGGAGCCGTGCCGGGCGACCGAATCGTCGGCATTTTGACGCCGGGCGAGGGAATCACCATTTATCCCATCCAATCGCCGTCGCTGACCAATTACGACGATCAGCCGGATCGCTGGCTCGACGTGCGCTGGGATCTCGACGAGGAGAGCCGGGAACTGTTCCCGGCGCGCGTTGTCGCGACGGCGCTGAACGAGCCGGGGACGCTGGGCGCGCTGGCGACGCTGATTGGCGAAACGGGCGCCAATATCGACAATATCGGCTTCACCGCCCATTCGCCCGATTTTCGCGAGATGACCTTCGATCTCGAAGTCGCGGATCTCAAGCATTTGAGCGACATCATCGCGCGGCTGCGGGCCAATCCCCTGGTCAGCAAGGTCGAGCGGGTCGTGGGGTAAGGAGATGACGATGCCGCCACTGCGTCTTGGCGTGAATATTGACCACGTGGCGACGATCCGTAACGCGCGCGGCGGGCCGCGGCCTGACCCGCTTCGCGCCGCGCTGCTGGCCATCGAGGCGGGCGCCGACGGAATCACCGCGCATTTGCGCGAGGACCGCCGCCATATTCAGGACGCCGACATGGCGCGGCTGAAGGCGACGATCGCCAAGCCGCTCAATTTCGAGATGGCCGCGACCGACCAGATGCTGGACATAGCGACCCTGATCGCTCCGCACGCCGCCTGCCTCGTGCCGGAAAAGCGAACGGAACGCACCACCGAAGGCGGGCTCGACGTCGTCGGCGCGCAGGGCTATCTCGCGCCCTATGTCGACCAGTTGCGCCGCGCCGGCGTTCGCGTCTCGCTGTTCATCGAGCCGAGCGAGGAGGCGATCCGCGCCGCCAGCGCGATCAAGGCCCCCGTCGTCGAACTCCACACCGGCGCCTGGTGCCACGCGGTCGAGATCGGCGACGCGGCGCTGGCGGAACACGAGTTCTCGCGCGTAAAGCACGCCGCCGCCTTCGCCGCGACGCTGGGGCTGGAGGTGCACGCCGGGCACGGACTCGACTACGACACGGCGCGCCGCGTCGCGGCCCTGCCACAGATCGTCGAATTGAACATCGGCCATTTTCTGATCGGCGAGGCGGTGTTCGTCGGCCTTAGGGAGGCGGTTCGCCTGATGCGCGCGGCCATGGACGAGGGGCGCGCCGGCGCGCTCGAGTCGTGATAATCGGCTTTGGCGCTGACCTCTGCGATATCAGACGCATCGCGGACGCGCTGGAGCGCCATGGCGAGCGCTTTCCGCGGCGGCTCTTCACGCTGGCGGAGCGGGAGTATTGCGACTCCAAGACGGCGCGCGCGGCCAGCTACGCCAAGCGCTTCGCCGCCAAGGAGGCCTGCGCCAAGGCGCTGGGCGTCGGGATAAGCCATGGCGTCGGCTGGCTCGACATGGGCGTCGTCAATCTGCCTTCGGGCATGCCGACGCTGGAATTGACGGGCGGCGCCGCGGCGCGGTTGCGACAGATCACCCCGCCGGGGACGGCCGCGCGGGTTCACCTGACCTTGACCGACGAGGAGCCATACGCGCAGGCGATGGTTCTCATCGAGGCGGCGCCGTGTTAGAGCGAGGCGCGGCCGAGTCGGACGCGGGCGCGATAGACAGCGCGCAACTTTAGGGAGCATGGCGACTTGAGCAGGAACGTCCCGATCGCCAAACCAAGCGACGAAGGCGGATTNNTTCGGTCCCAACTGGTTCTCGGGACGCATATTGGGAGCGGAGCCCAAGCGCGGCGACGTCGTCGTGTTCAAGCTGCCGCGCGACAACGAAACCGATTACATCAAGCGCGTCATCGGCTTGCCCGGCGACCGCATCCAGGTGATCGACGGGCGGCTTTACATCAATAACGCCGTGGTCCCGCGCGAGCCGATCGCCAAGGCGCACACCGAGGGGCGCGACGGGCGCGACACGGAAGTGCCGACCTATAAGGAGACGCTGCCGGGGGGCGTCGAGCACACCATCATCGAGATCGAGGGCGATCACGGCATCAACGACAACACCGACCTGTTTGTCGTGCCGCCGGGGCATTTTTTCATGATGGGCGACAATCGCGACAATTCCACCGACTCACGAATCTCTCCGGACATGGGAGGCGTCGGTTACGTCCCATATGTTAATCTCGTCGGGCGCGCCGAGCGTATCTTCTTTTCGGTGAAGGGCGATGCGTCCCCGCTGGCGTTTTGGCGCTGGCCCTGGACGGTGCGTTGGGGACGTTTGCTGAAATCGGCGCATTGACGCGAAATCAGATGGTGCAAAGCGCGGGCGACGATCTATCCAGTCTCGAGGCGAGGATTGGTCATCGTTTCCAAGACAGAGGTCTGCTGAGGCGCGCGCTGACTCATGTCAGCGCGGCGCCCGCGCGAACGGATTCTTATGAGAGACTGGAGTTTCTCGGCGACCGCGTGCTTGGTCTAGGCGTCGCGCATATGTTGATCGGCGCCTTTGGCCAGGAGAGCGAGGGGCTGTTGTCCCGCCGTCTCGCCGCGCTCGTGCGCAAGGAGACCTGCGCCGAAGTCGCGCGGGATTGGGAGGTCGGGCCGTTCATTCGGCTTGGCGAGGGCGAGTCGCAATCGGGCGGGCGTGACAAAAACGCCATTCTCGGCGATATTTGCGAGGCCATCATCGGCGCGGTTTTTCTCGACGCGGGGCCGGAGGCGGCCGAGCGTCTGGTGCGCGCCGCCTTCGGAAATCGCATGGCGTCGCCAGGCCGCGATCTCCAGGACGCCAAGACGACGCTGCAGGAATGGGCTCAGGGCCGCCGGCTGCCGGCGCCGACCTATCGGGTGTCGAGCCGCGAAGGACCGGACCATGCGCCTTTTTTCGACGTGGCCGTGGAGGTCGAGGGATTTCCAGCCGTGCAAGGGACCGGCGCCTCCAAACGCGCCGCCGAACAGGCCGCCGCCCAGGCCTTTATAGCGCGCGAGGGCATTAATCGGAACAAGGGCGGAGCCGCATGAGCGACGGAGACATACGAACGGAAGATATGCGCTGCGGCTTCGCGGCGCTGGTCGGCGCGCCGAACGCCGGCAAATCGACGCTGCTCAATCAATTGGTCGGCGCCAAGGTGTCCATCGTCTCGCGCAAGGCGCAGACGANNTGGTCGACACGCCCGGCATTTTCGCGCCCAAACGCCGGCTCGACCGCGCCATGGTGGCGAGCGCGCTGTCTGGCGCCAGCGACGCCGACGTGGCGGCGCTGCTGGTCGACGCTCGCAAGGGCGCCGACGAGGAAACGCTCGCCATTCTGCCGCGCTTGAGCGAAACGCGCGCGCCCAAATTGCTGGTGCTCAACAAGATCGACCTCGTGGCGCGCGACAGCCTGCTGGCGCTGGCCGCGCAACTCAACGAAGCGGCCAAATTCGACGAGACGTTCATGATTTCCGCGCTGAACGGCGATGGCGTCGGCAAGTTGCGCGCGCGTTTCGCCGCGCTGATGCCGCCGTCGCACTGGCTTTATCCCGAGGACCAGTTGTCCGACGCGCCCCTGCGCATTCTCGCCTCGGAGATCACACGCGAAAAGCTGTTCGAGCGGCTGCATGACGAACTCCCCTATCAATCCACCGTCGAAACCTTTTCCTGGACCAATCAAAAGGACGGCTCGGCCCGCATCGAGCAGACGATTTTCGTCGCCCGCGATGGACAAAAGAAGATCGTGATCGGCGAGGGCGGCCGCACCATCAAGGCCATCGGCCAGGCGGCGCGCAAGGAAATCGCCGAGGCGGCGGAGCAGAAAGTGCATCTCTTTCTTTTCGTGAAGGTGCGCGAAAACTGGGCCGACGATCCCGAGCGCTACCGCGAGATGCGGCTTGAGTTTCCTAGGGACGAGTAGGGGACAAGCGGATAACATGCCGGTCTGGCGCGCGTGGATTCGCCAAACGACGAGCTAGGATGGGTGTGAGGAAATGTCTTCCAATCCGCGAAAGAGTTTCACTGTTTATCGCTATTTGACCGGACCGGACGATGCGTCCTTCTGCCACCGCGTCACGCAAGCGCTGAGCATGGGCTGGCAGCTCTATGGTTCGCCGACGCTGACCTTCGACTCCGCCAAGGGCAGGGTGATCTGCGGTCAGGCCTTGACCAAGGACGTGGACGACGCTGAATATTCGCCCGATATGAAACTGTCGGAGGTTTAAACGCAGCATGCAATGGCGGGACGAAGGTCTGGTGATTGGCGTGCGCGGGCACGGCGAGACTTCCGTTATTCTCGAATTGATGACCAGGGAGCATGGGCGCCACCTCGGCTTGGTGCGCGGCGGCAAGGGAAGCGCGTTGCGCGCCGTGCTTCAGCCGGGCAATCAGGTTGTCGCCAATTGGCGGGCGCGTCTCGACAGCCAACTCGGAGCCTATCTCGTCGAGCCGCTGCAATCGCGCGCGGCGCGGTTGATCGAACACGGATACGCCCTGCACGGAGTGGCTTTCCTCTGCGCGCTGCTGCGGCTGCTGCCCGAGCGCGACCCGCACGCGGAAATCCATGAGATGGCGCGGCTGATCGCGGATCGGCTCGGCTCCAGGGATCACGCGCCGGCGCTGCTGGCGCGGTTCGAGATCGCGATGCTGAGCGCGCTGGGCTTTGGCCTTGATCTGAGCGCCTGCGCGCTGACCGGCGCGCGCGAGGATCTCGCCTATGTCTCGCCGAAATCCGGGCGCGCGGTCTCGCGCGACGCGGGAGAGCCGTGGCGCGAGCGACTGCTGCGCTATCCCGCCTTTCTGCAAGGAGGCGACTTCGCCGCGAGTCCCGACGAGGGCGAACTCGACGCGGCTTTTCGGCTCACCGGGCATTTTTTGAACCGCGACGTCTTCGCCCCGCGCGGCGCGCCCATGCCGCCGGCGCGCGGGTTTTATCTCAAGGCGGTGACGGCGCGGGCGGCGTGACTGCGCCCATTCACCGCTCCTTCGCCCCGTCCTCCGGCGGGGCCGGGAGCGGGAGCAGCGAGGCCGCCGCGCCGGAGCGGCGGATCAGCGCCTTGGCGTCGAGCGCGAGACTGGGTTCGTCCCAGGAACCGACAAGATCGAAGCCGATTCCGCGGGCGCCTTGGCGCGGCGCGCCATTGGCGTCCGCTTCGATGGCGCGCGCCCGCAAGGCCAAGCCGCGGTCGGACACGCGCGTCGAGCCCGCGAAAGCAAGAGCGAAGCCCGGCCCGCAGGCTTGACCATCCTCGAACTCCGCCACGCCGTCGACGATTTTGATCGTCGCCGAGGCTTTTTCCACGCTGGAGCGTCCCGAGCGAATGTCGATCGCGCTGGAAAGAGGCCGCTTGTCGAGACGACTGAGCGCCCGCTCGAAGTCGACGCCGGCGATGGCGCCCTGGGACAGCGTGAAACTCGCGCGTCCATTAAGCTCGCGCGTCAGGACGGCCATGCTGTCGCCGCTGGAGTCGAGCGTCACGTTGGAATCGAGCGACCCGCCGATGTCTTCGCGGGCGATGGCGTCCCAAAGCAGGGCGCCCGCGTCGACGCCGGTGGTTTGAGCGCTCGCGTGGACGTCCACCACCGCATCTTGGGCGCCCGGGGCGAATGTCGCGCGGGCTTTTAGCGAACCCTTGTAGACCTTCGCCCGATCGAGGGCGAGTTCCAGTCGGCCGGCGCGTAGCCCTAGGCTAAATTCCGCCTCGTCGATGGAAAGGCGCGCCAGTCGCGCATGGGCCGCCGAAAGCCGCAGATCGACGTCGGCGCGGGAGAGATCGGGCAGGTCGAACGTCTCGCGGCTCCATTGTCCGTCGCCGTTGGACAGGGAAGGCAGATAGGCGAGCATCGGTTTGAGCGAGAAATTGCCGCTGGACAGCTTGGCCTGGAAGTTCAATCGGTCGTCTTCCCGGCGAAGGTCCGCCGCGCCGTCGAAGTCGTTATTGTCGGCCGAAAAGCGCAGCTGCGAAAGCTGGATCGAGTCGGGCTCCAGACTAGCGGTCGCCGCCAATCTGAAATTGTCGAAGGGCCCGGGAAGGGGCGGCGACAGGTCGAACATCGCGAAGGCCTGCCGTAGCGACGGCGCGGAGGCGGTCACGCGCCCAACAAAGCGCGGCTTCACGTCGCTCTGCGCCATGCCTTCGGCCTCGATCGTCAATGACGGGCCGTCGAGTCTGAAGGACAGAGGCGTCGTGTCGCCATGCGGGATCGCCTCGGGACGGGCGACCCACAAAAAACCTTCCATGCGCTCGCCGCGCCAATCGAAAGCGCCTTTGAGCGTCGCGGGCGCGGCCGGGCCGCGCGATTCCAGCGACGCCCACAGATTTTCCAGGCTGACGACTTTCTCGCCGTCGCGCAGCCTGACCGTCGCGTCAATCAAGGAAACGTCGCCCAATCGCGCCGTCGGCGCGGCGCGCGGCCTCGACGCCGCAGCGCCGGAAGCCTTCCCCAAATCGATCGTGACCAGCGCTCGCGCGAGCGTTATGCGGCCAAACTCGATGCGCCCCGTCAGCAGAGGAAACAGGCGCAAGTCGCCGGAAAGCCTTTCGGCCTCGAGCATCGCGAAAGCGCTGGGGTCGGCCAAGGCGACCCCCTCCACGACGATGCGCGGCCGCGGCAGCAAGGAGAAGGTGGTTTGTCCCTTGACCGCGACATACAGCCCGGAGGAGCCGTAAATCTCGCCGGAGATCGCGTCGATCAGCGCCGTTTTGGAAAAAGTCCAGGGCGCCAGGCCGGCGGCGACCGTCGCCAAGGCGGCGAGGCAAAGCGCGCCGATCAGTCCGGCGCGCAGGCGCCGCC
>PLZT01000550.1 GCA_003152255.1 Methylocystaceae bacterium
TGGCGTTTCAACCGGCGGCGCGGCGTCGCCCGGATGCCTTCTCACCCGATCCGTCGACCAGGTCGGAAGGAAGAGCGAGACGACCCTTGGCATCGCAGGACTCCAACTCGAAATCCGCGCTTTCGCCGGCGCGACAGCGGATCAACTCGACGCGCCATCGGGCGCGTCCCACGCCAGGAACAGGCAACGGCGTCGATGGGAGCACGCTGACGCGCCAGCGTGNNTGGCGATGCCGATCGAGCCGGAGCCTTCCGCAGCAAGCTGAAGCCGGCGGGAGGCCGTCATCGAGAGCCGCGCGACCTCGGCGACGACCGCGCCGAGCCCCCCATGCCGCAATCCTTCCTCGAAGCAGGCCAGCACAGATTTCTCATCGGACGCCTCGACATAGATCACCCGGTCGGGCAAAAGCCCGGCCTGAGCGATGGCCGGCGCGAACAGATCCTTGCGGGTGACGCACCACAGCACTCGGCCCCGCGTCCGGGCGGCAATCCCCGCGGCAAACAGCGCCGCCGCCGCGCCGTCGACCGCGCCATTGCCGCCGCCGGCCACCTCATGCAGGGCGCCGAGCGCCAATCCGCCCTCGGGCAGACGCCGGTCGATCTCCTTGACGCCGAAGGGCAGCACGGTCCGCCTACGCGCGGGGGCGCCTTCGAGGCGCTGGATGCGCTCGCGTAGCTCCTCGACAATAGGTGTGGCGATGGACGTGCCATGTCCCTTTCAGCTCTCGCTCGGCAAATGGTGTGTTCTATATTTGTTCCATCGCGCAGTGGGAGTCAATCGGGGGCTTTTTTGGTGGGGCCGGATGGGAGGGCACGATGGAAAGGACGCGAGGGCAGCAGCAGGCTCGCCTTGTAACGTCGCCGGCTTCCCGACCTGTGCCACGGGAGGAGCGTACGCTTTCATCAACTTGCTTGTAAATATCCTCGGAGCGCAAGAGCGAAGCCCTCGCTAATCTTCACATAGTTGCGCGTTAAAGCGCGCTACAAATGGCGGACAATGCTGGATTTCGGCTTCGAGGAGGGAATCAGCGCAGGCGCCCGACATTGCTGTTTCATGCCCGGCATTCAAAATGCCTCTCCCCTTCATCACAATCATCACCAATGGGGGGAACACATGACGATCTTGACCCTTGCGGCGATAGCAGAGAGTCCGTGGAACGCGGTCGCATACGACCTTCCGACGGACGCCGATCGCGCTTTGCTGGAGGCGACCTATAGCGCCGCCCAACAGTGCGTCGCGAAAGAATACGGGCTGATGAACGCGGCGCTGGCGGGTTCACACATTTCGAGGGGACAGACAGGAGAGGAAGCCGAAGCGCTGGGCGGTGAGGAAGACTACGAGGAGCGCTGGTTCGACGCCGCGCGACGCGTGGTTTTGGCCACCGAGCAATATTGGCACGCGTTTCAGGCACGGATCGACGACCCGGACGATGAAGCTGCGGAGGAGTAGCAACCAGTAATCGCGCATCTTCAAAATAGTTGCGCGCCTTCCACCCTGCGGCGCCGCCAATCTGGCTCGAGCGTGATGTCGAGATCGTGATCGCCATGATCCGAAGACATCCAATTGCGCTCGCCACGCCCGCTCGAAACGTTGGCGATGTACGCAAACGCCATGCGAGCCGGCTCACCCCAGAAGCAAATCGACGGCAGCTTTCAAATTCTCGGCCACCAATGTTGGCCGCCGGGGCGGACGCGCCTCTTGGCCCGGTCGGTATTTCCCTGTCCGGACAAGAACGCCCATAAGGCCAGCAGCCATTGCTTCGCCAACGTCTGCTTCAGCATCGTCGCCGATCATCACGACATCCTCGGCGTTGCAATGAAGGCCCTCGACGGCGAGTTTGAAGAACGTCGCCGCGGGCTTGCCGAGGACGGTAGCCTTTCGACCCGAAGCGTATTCCAGGCCCACGACGAAAGAGCCTACATCAAGGCTTAGTTCGGAGTCGTGGTCGAGGAAGTTTCGATTCTTCGCCAGCGCAATAAACTCGGCTCCATGATGAATTTTCCGATAGGCTCGGTTCAGTAAGTCGTAGGTGAAGAATTCTCCCGCATCGCCAACGACGACAGCCTCCTCTCCGTCTGTCGCCAGTCCAGAGAAATCTTCGCGCAGATCAGGATGCACAACGAGAAACGGCGTCAGCCTCCGCTGCGCGAGAAAGTCGTGAGCGATCGTTGCAGGCGTGTAGACATCCTCAAATGCGACGTGAACTCCGAGCCGCGCAAGATCCTCGACGATGCGTCGTCGTGGGCGGCGCGTTGTGTTGGTGATGAACTTGAGCGGAATCCGAGCTGCTCGAATCCGCGAAATCGCGTCGAGCGAGCCAGACAAGGCCGAGGCTCCGACATAAACGACGCCATCGAGGTCGAGCAGTATGCCCTTGACGACGCTGGCGTCTCCTCGAATTGCAGATTTTGCCCCTTGTCGCATCGACACCCTTCCATTCCAACCGATTCCAACCGATGCAAAATATCTAGGGTCCGTATTGTTCGTTGGGCGGCACGTGTTGTGGTCAGATTTAGCAGCAAACGAAGACACCGATGCCCTGATCCGCCTAGAGCGCCAGAACCTTGGCGGCACTTCCGGCCCAGATTATTCACTTGCACGGGAACCGGCGCCAACTCCAAGCTACAGGAACGCCGATAAGATTGGCCACTGCTCCAGATGCCTCTGAACGATAGCTTTTAAACTGTCCATGGAAGCATCGAAATACGCCGGCTTCAATTCGCCGCGCACCATCTCGTAGCGTAGAAACACGCTGTAGGTGGCGAGGACGTCGGTCAGGCAGTAATCCCCGACTTCGGTCAGGCGGCCAGCTTTCACGTATGCCTCGACCTGGCTGCCGTCGACGCCCCCGATCTTCACCGGAATATTCGCCAACGCCGCCATCTCGGCGAGGCTGGGCTTGGTCGAGCCGCCATAGCCGGACAGCACGTCGCAGAGATCGATGTGATCCGAGCCGAAGCGATGCCAATAGTTGCGGTGACCACCGGCATGAAGCCCCGGTACCGGAACGCCAAGGGCGAAGGCCCGATAGCGTAAAAGCGGCAGATCGAAGCCGTTGCCGCCGAAGGTCACCAGGATCGGGCCAGTGCCGCGGCCATCAACCGGAAGGCTTTTGACGAAGCCGAGCAGCAACTCCGCCTCGGTCTTCTCGCCGACCGAACGGCTGCCGATCTGGGTCACCGTCCAAGGACCGCCGCCGTCCTCTCGCTTGGCGTAGAGGGCGGCGATGGAGACGATCCGGTAGATCGGCACCTTGAGGAAAGCCGTCGCGGGATCCGCGCCATCGCGGCAATAGCGTTCCCCTAACATCCGCCTGATTTCGGCGTCAGGCGCGTCGTCAGGCTGTGCGAGTAGGCGGCGCGCCGCCTCGAAGTCAGGAACGGCCTCAATGTCGAAGACGACCAGCGCGGTCATGAACAAATCCAATGCGAATAGGCGCCATCTCGGGGCGGCGGTTTTATCGAACTTAGAGTCGAGGTTCCGAAGAACTGAAGGAGTGCAAAAACTTATAATCGAAATTCCCGGCGAGCATAACAAAGGCACTGAACAAATTGCTCAAGGGACCGCCTCCTTGGATTGTTTCGATGGGCGGTGCCAGCTATTGCTAGGGAAGGATCATTGCGTCGACGCTGAGACGCCCCAACCGGGCATTGAAGCGCTGAATTCATCACATTCGCAAGGTTCATGGCAGGCTTGTTGGTGGGGGGCGACTTTGTCGATCGAATTTTTGAGGCCAACCATTGGTCACCTGACCCACGAAGCCGTCTTGGTTCAGGCTTGGAAAAAGGCGTCCGCATACATCCGCTACCACAATTGGTTTTCAGATACGCTTGAGCTTGACCGCGTTGCGATCAACCTGCCGGACTTCATAGCGGAACTCTCTCGCGAAATTTCATCAGGCAAATTTTTGCATAGCAGTCCATTGCGAATGGTGCCCGCCCCTAAGAGTCAACATTGGCGCATCAATAAAAACGGAGCATGGGGCCCCCTAAAAGAAAGCAAATCTGCATCCAAAATTCGACCACTCGCCCATGTAACTTTGAAGGACCAAGTCGTCGCAACTGCGATGATGCTTTGCCTCGCGGATCGGGTAGAGACAGCGCAAGCAGACCCCAGAACCCCATTGGATTCTATCCACCTGAAGATGGTTACCTCCTATGGCAATCGCCTGTTTTGTGACGTTCACGGCGGCGTGCTCCGGCATCGATGGGGCTCGTCCAAGCTATACCGTGGTTTCTATCAAGACTATCAGAGATTCCTATCCCGACCTGAAGCGATAGCAGAGTCCTTTGCCGCACCCGACACCCGCATTGTGATTTTGCACTCCGACCTTCGCCAGTTCTATGACCGCGTAACGCCTGAACTCCTATACGAGCGTGTGAAAGCGCTTCGAGAGGCCGGGGATGATGACGCGTTCTTTCAATTCTTCGAGCGATTTATGGATTGGCGGTGGGCAGAGCAAGATCTCGAGGAAGTCAAAATTTATTCCGAGCCTGCCGGATTGACGGATTTCACGCGGCTTTCTCTTCCCCAAGGGCTCGTAGCCTCCGGCTTCTTTGCGAATGTTGTGCTTCTTCCTTTCGACGAGGAGTTGCGGAGGCACGTCGGAGAAGCGGCGCTTCCCAACGTAAAAATCGTCGACACTGTTCGTTACGTTGACGATCTGCGTGTTGTTGTATCGGTGACGTCAGACACTCGCATAGAAGAAGTAGAAGGCGGCCTGTTGCGCTGGTTGACCGAGCTTCTTCAGAATAAGGCACCTGGCTTGGCTCCCGCAAAGGATAAGACGCGCGCCTCCGTGTTCCGCGGTGACGAGCGGCCATTGGTTCAGCAGAGCCGCCGCATGGGGCGCATCCAGACAGCCATTTCGGGCGGGTTCAACGTGATAGCGGGCGGAGACATCCTAGATTCCGTTCTCGCCCTGGTGCGCTCCCAACAGCGGTTCGCCAAAGAAGACGATATCAATGCCAAGCAACCATTTCTTCCAATTCCCGACGTCCGCGATGCTACTGTCGATCGGTTTGCGGCGGGGCGCTTCCGAACAACATATCGATCCCTGAGGCCGTTACTCTGGCTAGATAGGGAAGAGGAATCATCTGAGGACGGCGATGATCGCCTTAGTCAGTTCAGAGGCACACGTACGAGAGCCGAGCTTGACGACGAAGCCAGAGCATTCGCACTAGATTTGATAGCAAAATGGGTTGACGATCCGTCGAATGTCCGGCTCCTCCGGATTGGATTGGATCTCTGGCCCGCAGCGGATGTCCTACAAAAAATCCTTGACCTACTGAGGCCGTTCACGGTGAAGGGACGGCGAGGCAAAGAGCCCCGCCGCGTCGCATGGTACTGCCTTTCAGAAATCATGAGAGCTGGAGCCACTGAAACCGGGTTTGTGGAAGACGCTGAAGCTCTCCCTCAGCAACTCGATTTGGGCGATTACAGGGAGGCTTTGCGAACCGAGGCATGGAGGTTAATTGCTGAGACCAATGTCAAGCTACCATGGTATCTCAAGCAACAGGCGTTGCTTTTCCTAGCCGCTAACTCACCCGTGAACGTCAAGTCCCTAGGCCGCTCCCACCATCGAGAAACTGAACATTATATTGAGTTTATTCGCTTCCTGTCGGGCGCGAACGAAGACGTCGGGACGGTAGATTACGCGACTTACGCGATTTCCGCGCGTAGGTCATTCATGGGGAGAGCGCAGGCAATTTCATTAATTCGCGACGGCATTACGCCCGCCCGCATTAATCGCATTGCTGCACTCGACCCAAACTTTGGACGAGAAATCATTGAGGCTTTCCCACGCCATACGCCAGAGCTTAATCGTCAGATAATAGCGGAACTTGGGTTAAGCCCGCACGCTGTTGAACAGGGCGGGTCAACTCTCGCTTCTTTGGTCCTGACTCCCCAAACTCGCGAGACCCTACGGAACGAGGTATCGCTACTCAGCTTCGCGCGCGCGTTCTTGGATCAACTATCAAATCGTTCGGCGATAGGCGCTATTGCACCGTCGGATGTCACCGTCATTTTCTCAGAAACATCGGACCGCTTGAGTAGCGTTAAGGAAGTCAGGATTGAAGACAATCAGCGTCTCATGGAAGGTTCTCTTTATGCGCCTCCGTCATGGGTAGAAAAAGAGGATCGTTGGCGCTTTCAATTAGGTTACCTGCTTCGATTTATCCTTACCGCGCAGCAGGATTTCACAGGATTTGTCAGGCCGGCTCATTGGAAGGAGGAACGCAAAGCATATCGTTCGCCGGAGAGTCATTGGTATCAACGCATATACGGCTTATTCAACGGTTTTGCAGCGTTCGGCGATGATTGGCTGCCGATTTCTGAATGGACAGAAAACTTGCTGTTTGGGTTGCTATGGTGGCCCGGCTGCCCGGTTGGAAAGGAGGCCCGGAGGATTGTCGGAACGAGCAAAATTGCGATAATGGAGATAGGCCGGCGCATTGAAGCTTTACACAGAATGCAGGGAGCGAGCGTGGCTCTAATGCCGATGCACCTTCCCCGGATCTTTGCCGATCAAACCGACCGTCCTTTGCGAGCTTGCGTCGTCCAGACGGTGATTCCAGGGGAAAAACAGGACTTCGACCTTAATGACTTGTCGCTGTCGAAACACGAAATACGCGTCCGGCATCGCAGACATTTATCTGCCGCACTAGCGGCTGTTGAACGCGCCTTGGCCTTGCGTGAAACACACAAAGGAAGAGACGGCAGATTGGACTTGCTGATACTACCGGAATTGGCCGTCCACCCCAATGACGTCCGAACTCATTTGGTTCCATTTGCTCGCGCCTACAGGGCGACGATAATTGCAGGGATTACCTATGAAGCGCTCGAGCCGCATGAACCTTTGGTCAATTCGGCTCTTTGGATAATGCCGACCAAGGATGCAACCAGAGGCCTCCAGGTCCTTATCCGGCGTCAAGGGAAGGGAAACCTTGCGCCAAACGAATTGTTGTTCAACAAACCAAACGTGAGGATCAAACCGTTTCGTCCGTGCCAATGGCTGATCGGCTATCATTGGTCAACGGCGACTGACTCGGAGCCACTCTGGATGACAGCCGCAATTTGCTATGACGCCACCGACATTCGGCTCGCCGCCGACCTCAAGAGCCACTCGGATGTGTTTATCGTGCCGGCTTTGAATAAGGATGTCGCGACCTTCGATCAAATGGCATTGGCCCTGCATTACCACATGTTTCAAATGGTGATCGTGGCCAACAATGGGCTTTATGGAGGCAGCAATGCTTATGCCCCCTTCCGCAATGCATGGGATCGACAAATCTTCCATATGCACGGTCAGCCTCAAGCCTCGATCGCATTTCTGGAAATCGACAACATCGCGGCGTTTAAGGCTCGAAAGAAATTGATAGAACAATCTGGACAAGCTCAGCCTACAAATTCGCACTACCAATTTAAGGAACCTCCCGCTGGAGACTGAACAGAACTTCAATTGCCTTTTGTTGCGCTTCGTAAGCCGGCAAATCGATCTGACGTGAAGCACGGAGGCTGACGAAACACAAAACAAAGCAATCTGCCAGTTCGCTTTGGATTCGCTGTATCGTGATGCGGAGGCATGGATGGGTCCGATAAGCATCACTTATCGGACGTCCAAATTGGCATGGGAAAACTCTGATGCATCAAAACCGGAGTGAAGAGGGGCTTAGCTCCGGTTGGCGCGTGGACGGACACCGATCAAATGCAAAAACTTCATCATGCATTCAGTCCGGAAATGCGCGTGAGGTTACGCTTACAGCTTTCGTTCCGCATGATGCCGAAGACGCAAAACAATTGCCGCGGTCGCGAGCGGCCCAATGGCAAGCGCCAGCAGCGCCCATGAAAAATCACCCGTCGCGGTCTTGATCCAACCGACGAGATAGGGCCCAACGAACCCCGCGAGATTGCCGATCGAATTTATCAGCGCGATGCCGACGGCGGCGCCAGCGCCTGAAAGAAAGCCGGTCGAGAGACTCCACAAAGTCGGCATAGCGGCGAGCGTGCCGATCGCGGCGACGGATAGAGCTATTATCGCTGCGGGTGGCGACTGTGCAAAGGCCGAGGCTGCAAGACCGCAAGCCGCGAGCAGCGCGGCGAAGGCTGTGTGAAGATGGCGCTCGCCGCTTCGATCGGAGCTTTGGCTCCATCAAACCATCGCCAACGCACCGCAGGCATATGGGATCGACACAATGAAGCCGGAGGCGAGGACGCCGTAGCCGAATGCGTCGACGATTTGCGGCAACCAAAAACCCAATCCATAAAGCGACGACACGACCCCGAAATACGCGAGGCCGAGTACGATGACGCGCGGATGGCGCAACATGCTCCAGGGAGAAGGGTCTTCGAGCGTCTGTTGCTCGCTGTCGAGCCGCGCCTGCAACCAATGCCGCTCGACCGGCTCCAGCCAGCTCGCGTCCTTAGGCCGGTCCGTCAGATAGAACAGCGCGACCGCGCCGAGAATGATCGACGGCGCGGATTCGAGAATGAACAGCCAGCGCCAGCCGCTCAGATTCGCGACGCCGTCCATCATCGTCAGCGCGAGACTTGATAGCGGTGCGCCGAAAGCGCTCGACAGCGGCACGGCCATCAAGAAGGCACCTAGGGACAACGCGCGGCGCTCGGCGGGAATCCAATAAGTGAGATAGAGGATGACGCCGGGCGCGAATCCCGCCTCGGCGACGCCGAGCAACAGACGCAGCGAGACGAAACTCGTCTCGTCCCAGATCAGCGCCATCAGCCCCGAAACGACGCCCCAGCTTATCATGATGCGGGCGATCCAGCGCCGCGCGCCGACGCGATGCAGAATATAATTGCTCGGCGCCTCGAACAGGCAGTAGCCGATGAAGAACACGCCCGCGCCCCAGCCGAAGGTTTGCGGCGAAAGCCCAAGCTCCTTGTTCATCGTAAGCGCCGCGAAGCCGATGTTCACGCGATCGAGATAGGCGACGAAAAAGCAGGCAATGAGAAAAGGAATGAGGCGCCGCGTGACTTTCGCGATCGTGCGATCAGCATCAATATCGGTTTTCGCCGTGATGGCGACGATGGAGAGATAGCTGTTTGCCATTGCGTCCTTCAATCCTCACGCTGGCGCGAAACAGGTGAGCGAATGCGCGCCGTGACGCACGCCGCCGGGCGCCACCTCTAATCCTGCCGCGTGGGCTTGGGCGAAAAGCGTCGAGAACGGTTCCGGATGGTCGTTGTTCACAATGTGATCACAAATCGATTCAATTTCGCGCGCGCTCATGCCCGTCCATTCTTGGCGCAGCCAAGCACAATAGCGCTGCAAATAGTCGTCGAGCGCTTCGCTCTCTTCGCGCACAGTATCGACGAGGAGCAACAGGTGTACCGCGGCCCGGTTTTGAGACACCCGACTGGGCTTATTCAGGCGGCCAACTGTAGCTTAGGAATACTTGATTTGACAACCTGA
>PLZT01000070.1 GCA_003152255.1 Methylocystaceae bacterium
CTCAACATCGTTGGCACAGAGGGCAATGCTAGGCTGGCCTATCCTCCAAGTTGGGCGCGGTCCATGATGGACGCCGAACGCGACGCCACGGGAGATATGCACGCCACGCTTGCGGCCTTCGCGCACACGAGCGCAAATCCGTTCGCGTTCGAAAATAGCGATTCATTTATGAGATTGATCGCAGGGGCGGCTCGGGCGCGGCGATCGGCGTCGTGGTCGTCCCCTCTATGCCAATGCTGCGCGTCATCAATACGGCATGGTTGGTTTCGTCGCAGGATGAAGCCTGCGTCGAACTCGGGATAGCCGCCGTCGGGCTCATGTCGACGCCGATGCTGCGCACAACTTTCGTTAGACGAGAGTTTGGTTCGCCCGTGGGGGCGGTGTTGGCCAGCGGATCGAGGCTTTGGCCGGAGGGAATGACCACGATTGTCGGCAGCGCGCCCTTTTGAACCAGACGCGACATCAAATCCGCAGCGACCACGCTGAAGAGCCCCAGAATTGCAGTGCCGAACGCGAAATTCTTTACGGCGGAACCGCGCGAGTTCAAGAAAAAGCGCATTAATGTCGACCTTTGATTGTCGCTCGCCTCAAACACGCAACAGTTGCGCGAATATGGTTAATAATCCCTCTGTGCAGGGCGCTGTGGCGCTTTGGTGGACCTATAATTCGAGTAAAGAGCAACACTGTCGCCAGAAATTACGTATAATTACGTAGTGAGCTGGGCGACGACATAGCTACAGAGGCACATGCAACGCAGTATTTTGGTGGCGCTGAGCGAGAATTAGGGCCCAGATGGCTGGCAGGACTTCGACAATTAGGCCGAACGCGCAAAATCATGGCAATTGCGACTGATTATACGCTATTCAGCGATCATATGTGACATATCGGCCACACAAATTCAAATTCGCACCCCTGCACAAAATATGCACGAGATTTTCATGTTCATCCGAGTAGACTTGCTGCCGTGTCCTACTCCTCCTTGGGCACTCCTCCCAGACTTGGGCCGCTGGCGTTTCCGGCGGCCTCTCTTTGTGTGACGCCGGGCTGAACCAAACGTTTGTCATGAACAACGTGACTGGAAAACGCGAAGACGCGCGCGCCGTGACGCGAGCCGGATTGCTGAAAGCCGTCTACGGCTGCGGCCCAAGCTTTCGCGCGCGGCGGCCAGAAAGATGCTCGATGCGTTTTTCGAGGAGGTCACAGAGGCGCTCGTGAGGGGCGAGCCCGTGAAACTGCGGTCCTTCGGCAGTTTCAAACTCCGGTCGAAGCGCGAGCGCGTTGGGCGCAATCCCAAGACAGGAGCGGAGGCAATGATCTCCCCGCGCAAGGTTCTGACCTTCAAGGCGTCGTCCATGCTTGTGGCTCGGATCAACGGCGAGACCATCAATGATGAGCAAGAGTGATCGCGTCATCCAATTCTCTTCGGCTCATTGAAGGTCGCGCGACTGCATAAGGTCCCTCGCATCGCCTACGAAGCGGGGGGCATCGCCGTGCAGAAGTTCGACCATTTCCGCGTGAAGGTCCTTTGCGCGCGCATCACGTCCGACGCTATGTAGGAGAGCGGCAAAGCATCGCCAGATAGTCCGTCGGTTGGGGAGAAGAGGTCGAAAATGCCCTCGCCGCCGGAAGACGACGCACCGAGACATATCCACAAGGCGGATAGCGGGACCAGAATGCCAGTCGAGATCGAGCGGAAATTCCTCGTTGCCAATGATGGGTGGCGCTCGGCCGTGATCGACAGCGAAAAGTTGCGGGATGGCCTCGTGGGCGAGTTCGACGGATGCAAGGTTCGCGTTCGACTTAGTGAGAACAGAGCGTCTATCACTGTGAAAGGTCCGCGATCTGGACCGCGTCGAACCGAATTTGAGTATGAAATCCCAAAAACCGATGCCGAAGCGATGCTCCATGCGGTCTGCGGGGAACGGCGCGTCGAAAAAACGCGGCACAGGGTCCCTTATGCTGGGTTCACATGGGCCGTCGACGTTTACGAAGGCAATCTGGCAGGGATTGTTGTGGCTGAAATAGAGCTTGCGGATGAAGAACAGGCTTTCGAGAAACCAGATTGGGTCGGAACAGAAATAACCGATGACCCCCGCTTTAGTAAGCGGGAGCTGTTTCGGCTGTGCACTGACGCGGGCCGTCCGCTGACGATAGCCGAGCTACTCGCCGTGACGCATGAGAAATTCCGCACGCCATAGTTGGATGACCGCGACGGCGAAAAGATGTGCAATCAATTGCACAAAGGCCAAGCTAAAACATTTCAGAATGTCGTCCCTGAGCCACATGATGTCGCAACCGCAATGGGCTGCCCAATGTATGACCCTCTACCGTCCGGGTCGCGCACAGAGAATGTCCTCGGGTTCTATTGGCCATGTGTATCGCCGCCTTGACGCTCGTAATGGTGCTGATGCTTTGCAGAGATGAAAGCAAAGGTTGCAATTGCCGAGGGCTATCACCTAATAAACGCATCAGCCTTGAGAGAGGCTATTTTCCGGCCCGGGCATTGGGTCGTGTAACCACTGGAGTTAGTATGAAGAGTGAATTGGGTCCGATTGCTTCGAAGGTCTATCGTGAGCTGGTGCGCAAGGTGCCGGGTCGCAAGGGTTGGCGCAAGGTCGATGTCAGCAAGTCACGCGTCGATCGCCTAACCTTCCGCGCTTGTCTCGGCGTTCTGACCCGCAAGGGCTATTACGAGAAGATTGATGGCGTGAATTGGGGCCGCGTCTACGTGGCGTAAGCCGGGAAGAAAAGGGGCGCGGCATGAACTGCGCCTCTTTTCTAATTTGCGCGTTCACCCGCGCACGAAGATTGGCATGGGGGCACCGGGTTGGTTGGCCAATGTTTTCACCATCGGCCGAGGCTTGACGCTCGCGCCCGCAATCGTGGGGCCACAGCATCCCTTCCCTGCAGTAGAATTGACAAGGGCGCTGTAGCTTCGCTCGCAAAGGTTTTGATCCGCTTCAAACGAAAGCGGCGTGGCTATAGCCAAAAGTTCGGCGCATAATCTCTTTCCAAGGGAGACGGTGGGTGAGGGCGAAGCCGATGCGATCCGCAGAATTGTATTATGTGTTTGCTATAGCGTTGGCCTTGTCGAGCTGTTCCGCTAATTACGACTGCCGCTCAAAGCCAGTTCACGACAAGCTGTTTTCGATCCTACGCGATAATTTCTATGACGTGATCAGCAAATCGGATGAGCCTTCATTGAAAGGCATAGCCACTGTGGCGGGCCTAGACCGTATGTTCGC
>PLZT01000523.1 GCA_003152255.1 Methylocystaceae bacterium
GCTTTCATCCCGTTGGGGTTCGCGTCCTGGTCCGCGGTTTACGCGTCGTTGTCGGGATCAAAGTTCCGGCAGGGCCAAAAGGGCTCCATCCGCGCCTCGCGCCGGTGACGAAATTTCGATTGGCGCGCGACGCGCGCCGGGGAGCAACACTAAAGGAGGGACGCAAATGAGTTTGGCGACAGGAAAATCGGCCGCCGCGAGCGCGGAGCAGGCCGATGTCATCGTCAATTACAAGCCGGCTTATATCGCCATGTTTTGCCTTGGCGTTTTCTACGTCGGCATCCGAATCTACGAGCAGTATTTCGGCTGGAAGGCTGGTCTCGACTCCTTCGCGCCGGAGTTTCAGACTTACTGGCTGAACATCATGTGGACCGAGCTTCCGCTCGAGTTCATCGCCTTCTGCGGCATCGGCGGCTATCTTTGGAAGACCCGCGACCGCGACATCAACGCGGTCGCTCCGCGCGAGGAGATGCGCCGTTTGCTGACTCTCGTCGGCTGGCTGCTCGTCTATGCTTTCACGGTGTATTGGGGCGCGAGCTACTTCACCGAGCAGGACGGCACCTGGCATCAGACCGTTATTCGCGACACCGACTTCACGCCGAGCCATATTCTGGAGTTCTACCTCAGCTATCCCATCTATATCATCGCCGGCTGGGGCTCCTTCATGTATGCGCGCACGCGCATTCCGATGTTCGCCAACAGGATCTCGGTCGCCTTCCTGCTGTTCTTCGCCGGTCCGTTCATGATCTTCCCGAACGTCGGCCTGAACGGGTGGGGCCACACCTTCTGGTTCATGGAAGAACTGTTCACGGCGCCGCTGCATTGGGGCTTCGTGTTCTTCGGATGGTTCGCGCTCGCGGTGTTCGGCGTCGTTTTGCAGGTGCTCGGCCGCGTGATCGAGCTCAGCAAGGAGTTCGAGAGCGACATTCTCGCGCTCTAACTCTGGCTTTCGGCCAATCCGAAACATCGGTTTCCAGGCGCGCTTCTCCCAGGGCGTCCCCTGGAGCCGATCCGGGAAGCGGTCGCGGTTCGAACAAACGCCCTAAGCTTCGAACAAGCGGCCGCTTCCCCGCTCTAACCAAGATCGCTCGCCCTATCGCAAGCCCTCGCCTCATCGCGGGAGCACAGGGGAAGCGCGTCTTAAAAAATCGAAAATCCGGCTCGAAGGCGCCGGGGGGTAATTCAAGGAGAGCAAAAAAATGTCCATAACCACTGAGGCAGGCGCGCCGGTAGGCAAGGCCTGGAAATCAAAAGAGGAATTCCTCGGCTGCGTCATCCTGACCGACTGGATTCTCCTCTTCGTCCTGTTCCTCGTCCTACTTGGCTCCTATCACATCCACTACATGCTGCTGGCCGGCGACTGGGACTTCTGGGTCGACTTCAAGGATCGCCACATGTGGCCGACCGTGGCGCCGATCGTCGCCATGTGCTTCGCCGCGGCCGCGCAGTCGTTCTTCTGGACGAGGTTCCGTCTGCCCTTCGGCGCCACCGTCGTCACCTTGGCGCTGCTGGTGGGCGAATGGATCAACCGCTACGACAACTTCTGGGGCTGGACCTTCTTCCCGATCAGCCTCGTGTTCCCGTCCGCGCTGATCCCGATGGCCTTCTGGCTCGACGTGGTGCTGCTGCTTTCGGGCAGCTGGCTGGTCACCGCGCTGCTCGGCTCGATGGGCTGGGGCCTGCTGTTCTATCCCAGCAACTGGCCGGTTTTGGCTCAGTATCACCAGGCCGCCGAGGTCGACGGCGTGCTGCTGACCCTCGCCGATCTCATTGGCTTCAACTACGTCCGCACGGGCACGCCGGAATATATCCGCATGATCGAACGCGGCACGCTGCGCACTTTCGGCAAGGACGTCGTGCCGGTCGCGGCCTTCTTCTCCGGCTTCGTGTCGATGCTCGTCTACTTCCTGTGGTGGCAATTCGGCAAGTGGTTCGCCCGCACGGACTATCTGGCCAATGACGAGATCTAGGACGCCGTAGTTCAAGCGAAACAAGCGACAGACCGGAGCCGTTTCGCGGCTCCGGCGAGGAAAGACAGAAAAGAGCTACAGAGCTATAGGGAGACAAAAGAAATGAAACTGTCCATCGGCGAAACTCTTGCCAAGATCCTGGGGGCGCGCTCCGTTCGCGCGCTGGCCCTGGGATTGGCGGCCACCGTCGCGGCGACGACGCTGCCGGCGGCGACGCCCGCCAGCGCTCACGGCGAACGTTCGCAGCAGGCCTTCCTGCGCATGCGCACGCTGAACTGGTACGACGTGAAATGGTCCAAGACCGAGGTCAATGTTAACGAGGACATGGAACTCACCGGCAAGGTGCATGTGTTCTCCGGTTGGCCCCAGGCCGTCGCCAAGCCCGAGCAAGCCTTCCTCAACGTGGGCGAACCGGGTCCGGTGCTGGTTCGTAAGGCGTCTTACGTCAGCGGCATTCCGACGCCCCGCACCTTCAGCTTGGAGATCGGCCAGGACTACGAATATAAAATCGTCCTGAGAGCGCGTCGTCAGGGCCGCTATCACGTCCATGTGCAGATCAACGTCAAGGACGGCGGCCCGATCGTTGGTCCCGGCCAGTGGATCAATATCAAGGGCGACATGGCCAACTTCACCAATCCGGTGACGTTGCTCGATGGCTCGACGGTCGATCTGGAGACGCTCGGCATCAAGTGGACGATGACCTACCACTTCCTGTGGATGGCGGCGGCGGCCTTTTGGGTGATCTACTGGTTCATGCAGAAGGGCATTATCGCGCGCGGCTGGCAGGTCGCGGCCGGCAAGGCCAACGACATCATCACCCCCGCCGACAAGCGTTTCGGCGGCCTGTGGCTGGCGGGCTCGATGTTGGCGCTGCTGATCTTCTACGCCCATGCGAACAACGAGTTCCCCCGCACTCTGCCGATGCAGGCCGGTCTTCTGACGGGCATCGATCCGATGCATGAGGGACCCGTGACCGTGATTTCCAATTACGGCGGCGGCAGCTACAAGGTTCCGGGGCGTGAGCTGACGATCAAGCTGAAGATCACCAACAATGGGACCGAGCCGCTGAAAATCGGCGAGTTCACCACGGCGGGCCTGCGCTTCCTCAATCCCGGCGTGTTCACCACCCGTCCGGACTTCCCCGACTATCTGCTCGCCGACCGCGGTCTGTCGGTGAACGATCCGACGCCGATCGCGCCGGGCGAAACCAAGGATGTCGTCGTGACGGTGCAGGACGCGCGTTTCGATATCGAGCGTCTGTCGGATCTGGCCTATGACACTGACAGCCAGTTCGGCGGCCTGTTGTTCCTGTTCTCTCCGACGGGCAAGCGCGTGAAGTTGGAAATCGGCGGCCCGGTGATCCCGCGCTTCCAGGCTGGCGCGAGCCTCTAAGTTAAAAGGACTTCACGCGGTTCTCTCTTTCTTCTCCGCGTGTTGGTGTGAAACTTGCCCGTCCGGTTCGTCCGGACGGGTTTTTTGTTTGGGGCGCCCGATTGGCGCGGCGCGGAGGAAACGGGTAGTTTCGTCTCGCGGGAATCGAAGGGGCGCGCGCGATCGATGTGGCGAGAGCAACTGGACGTTTTCTGGGACGGCGAGCGCCGGCTGCTGCTCGGTTTTCAAGACGTCGACGAGGCGGGAGCGCCCAAAAGGCCGCGTCCTGATCTTACGATCGTTTCCGCGCCGGACGCGACTTTTTCCGGGCGGACGGCTTTCGTCGACCATTTGGACGCCGCGCGCTGGCGCGCCGGCCCCTGCGTTGTCGACGCGCCGCCGGGTCACCTTCATCTCGCGCTGCTGGCCGCCGACGGCGCCGAGCTTCGGTTGGCGCTCGAAAAAAGCAGGAACGGCGCCGGCGATTGGCGCCTCGCGTTGACGCTGCTGCCGGAGAGCGGCGGCGCCGGCCAGCCCGCCGTTCTGCGCGTCCTAAGCTTTTCCCAGCGCGGAGACTTCGAACGCTTCGCCCGCGAGCAGATCGCGCTCGCCGGTAACAGGCTCGCCTGGGCCTGCGCCCAGAAGCGCGCCCTCACAAGGGCGGATGGCGAGGCGTGGACTCTCAATCTGTGGCCGGCGCGGCAAGTGTTTCCGCTCGCGAGGGCGCGCCTTTCGATCGAGCCCTTGCCGCTGTCCTTCGAGGAATATGAGGATCGTCGCGAGGCTCCTTTCGCGATCATGGATCAATGGCTGCGCGAAAGCGGCGCGCCGCGGCCGATCCTGCGCCTGCGTCTCCCCGATTCCCTTGACGAGAGCGCTCATCTCTTGAGCCGCGTGTGCGTCGTGCTCGTGATGCAGCAACGGCGGCGGCTGCGCGATTGGGCGCGCGAGCAGAAGGACGCGGGCGAGCCCGTCGTCGATCCGCTTGGCGTCGAGGACATCAGGCAAGCGGTCGGCGAGCCGCATGAGCAACCGGACGCGGTATGGTCGAACGATTCGATTGTCGTCGCCAATCTGTTGCGACTGCTCACCGCGCCGGACGAGACGCCGTTCGACGGCTTCGCGCTCAGGCGGCAGGCGCCCGCGAGCGCGCCAAGCGCGCCGGGCGCGGGCGCCGTGCTCGATCTCGACTTTTTCGGCGCGGCGCTGGGCGACGACATCGGCCTCGTCAGCGGCGTCGCCGAGCCGGGCGATCTGTCCGCCGCGCCCAGGGATCCGGGCGGGGCGGCGACGATCAGGCTGTTTCGCGTCGAGGGCGACGGCCTCGCCCCGCGCAAGCTCGGCGAGGAAGATCCGTTGCTCGAGGAGATTCTGCGCCGGGCCGCCGATCAGGACGCCGCGCCGACCGGCCAGATGGTGCGCGCCGTCGCCGAGCGCGCCGCCGGTCTGCAAGCGCGGCGCGAAAGGCTCGCGCAGTCGCTCAACACCGCCTTGGCCCGCGCCGAATATCCGGGTCGTCTCGACGGCGCCGGCGCCTGGGAGGCGCTGGACCCCGCGTTGCTCGCGGGCTTTACGGCTTTGATCCGCGAAGCGAGCGCCGCAGGGCGGAGCTTCGCGGCGCGACTTGGCGGCTATCGGGCCTTTCGCTTCGATCCTTCGCTTTTCGCGGCTCTCGCGCGGCGGCCGGAATGGGCGGAGGGCGCGGCCGGGCCGTCAAACGCCGCCATCGACGCGCCGCTGGTCTATCGCTTCGCGCGGGCCTGCGGCATAGAGGGCTTGATCGCGCCGGAACTTTCGGTCGCGGAACAGGCGCGCGTCTTCGATTTTCTGATGGAGACGCCGCAGCCGAAAATTTTCCGCGGCGCGCGTCTCCAACTGGGCGGCGGCGACGGCCCCGACCCCGCCGCGCTCGCGCGGGCATTGAGCGACGCGTCCGCGGTCGAAGACGCCGCCGCGTTTTTCGAGAGCGAGGGCGACGCCCCGTCGGCCGCCATGCTGCGTCAATATCTCGACGATCGCGCCGCCGGCGTCTGGACGCCGCTGGCGCGGGCCGCCCCGCTCGCAAGGCTCTTGACCGCCGCCAAGGAAGCCCGCGAGCGCGCCCAAAGAGGCCCGCCAGAAGAAGCGCCGCCTCCGCCGCCTCCGCCAAAGGGCCTGCTCGCGGCGGTCAGAGGTTTCTTTGGCGGGAAGTGATGGGCGGGAAGTGATGCAAGCCGCGCGATAAGGCGCGGCTTGATGGCGGGAACGCGGGTTAATGACTTGTGGGCTTGCCCATGCCGTCCATGGCGCCGCCGCCATGATCCATGCCGCCACCCATCATGCCTCCGCCCATGCTCATGCCAACGCCCATGATGTGCGCTATCACGTGATCGGCGGTCTTTTTCTGCTCCTCGGTCAACACCGCGAATAGCGGCTCTATCGCGGCCTTCAGACCGCGCAGGGAGTCGAGATGGGCGCTCATATGATGCTCCATCATCGTCAAATGTCCAAGCACGCCCTTGTGCATGGAGTGATCGGGGCCGGCCGCGTCCATCTCCGCGCAGACCTTGGCGGTCTTTTGCGTCGTCGCGCGATAGGCGTCGGCGAATGTGTTCCACGCCGCCTGCTGCGCGTCCGTGAGTTTCAGTTCCGCCTTGAGATAGGCGAGCCGGCCTTCGACATGCTCGGTCACGCCGCAGAGCATGTGCCGCATCATGCCGGCCATGCCGCCGCCGTGCTCCATGCCGCCCATCATGCCGCCGCCGCCATGGTCCATGCCGCCCATTCCGTCCATGCCCTTCATGTCATGGCCCATCGCGCCATGGTCCATGCCCCCGGCGGGCGCCGGCGGGCTTTGCGGAGCCTGGGCCAAGGCGACCCCGGCCGAAAAGAGCAACGCCGCCGTCGCGGTCGCCAGCCGACCCAGGATCTTGCGAGAGGGTTCAATATGCAGGCTCATGTAGATCTCCCCTTGGCGCGTTCTGTCGCGCGCGAAAAAATAAGTGATATTTTCCTTCCGGTTTCGCGGCGCGAAACCGCATTGCCTCCGCTCTTCATCGAGCGGAGGCAATCAATCGCAATATAGGCGTCCCGTCGGTGATTTTCTCACATTTAGCGCAGGCCATGTCGTCGCAGGCTTAGAGCAAGCTCCGCGAAAACTTGACAGATTTTTGGACCGGAACTTGCTCCAGCATTTTGATTTTGCGCGATTTCCCGTTGCTCGGATGATTCCATCCGAGCGGAAAGCCCGCTAGCGCTTCTTCTTTTCGGCGATCGCCGCCAGCGCCCGCAAAATTTCGCGCGTGCCGTCGAGGCGCTCTTGCAGCGTGTCGAACTCGCGGACGAACACGATTTTCATGTCCGGCCGCACCTTGGCGAACGAACGCTGCTCCGAAACATAGCGCACGAGGCCGGCGGGATCGGCGAAGAGATTATCGCGGAAGGCGACGATGACGCCCTTTGGCCCGGCGTCGACCTTCTCGATATGGGCGCGCCGGCACAGGGCCTTGATCGCGACGATCTTGAGCAATTGCTCGACCTCGGGAGGCGTCGGGCCGAAACGGTCGACCATTTCGGCGGCGAAACTCTCGATGTCCTGATCGGTTTCCAAGGTGGAGAGGCGCCGATAAAGCTGCA
>PLZT01000728.1 GCA_003152255.1 Methylocystaceae bacterium
GGCCTGGGGATGTGAACGGTTACCGAAAAGTCATGCGACCTTAATCACAAGCAGGAGAAGGCCAAAGACGATGGGTGAAGCTAGGAAGTCGTGCGATCGGCAGGCGTGCTATTTCGGTCCCCCACTCTGGATAATTCGGTGCTTCGATCCGATATATTCTGCAAGCGTTCTGGGAGTGTCCAGAAAAGGGGGTAGCCCGAGTGACAGAGCTTCCTCTAGGCATTATAACCGCATTGTTGCGAACGAGGCGAAAGTAGCCGTGCTCAAGGTTTGCTATCAAAAGCACGACAAGGAAGTGCCGCTCATCAGGAGATTGACTACAACGTGAGCGAGGCTTATCCCGTTGTCCCAGGTAGCACTAAATGTGGTATGCCTGTCTAGCTGAGCCGCCTCCCGGAGCGGTCGCGACGGGGCTTCCAATGGCCAAGGGCCGATCGCTTTCGGAGTTTCAAGAGGCCTTTCCCGACGAAGCGTGCTGCGCGGCGTTCCTGGTGCGGCGGCGTTGGCCCAATGGTTTCGTTTGTCCCGGCTGCGCCGGGCGTTGTGCGGCGGCTTTGAAGAGTCGGGCTTACACTTACGAGTGCTCGAACTGCGGGTCGTCAGACATCGATCACGGCGGGCACGGCGATGCACCGCACCAGGCTGCCGCTGACGACGTGGTTCTGGGCCGCGCATCTCATGGCGACGCATTCCAACGGCATGTCGGCGCGGCAATTGGAGGATCAACTCGGCGTCACTTACAAGACCGCTTGGCTCCTGACGCAGAAGCTGCGGCGATCGATGGTCGATCCAGACCGTGAACCGCTGGAAGGAGTCGTCGAGGTCGATCAGGCGGAAATCCCCTTCCGCGAAGGCGATGCATTCTTCGAGCCCGGCTCCGCCGGTAAAATCTTCGTCATCGGCGCCGTCGAGGTGATTGATCGTGACATCAATCAGTCCAAGCCGCGACGCAGGCACGCAAAATATCTCGATACGCGCTCTGGCCGCGTTCGCCTCGCCATGATCGCCGACAATTCCGCCGCTTCGATTGAGGCCTTCGTCAGAGCCAATGTAAAGCGCGGAACCACCCTGATCACCGACGGCCACGCGTCCTATCCTGGACTGACCGACTATATGCACGATCCGCGCGTGGTCGGCAAAATGGCGGGACATGTTGTCCTGCCACGGGTTCACCGAGTTTTCGCACTGCTGAAGCGATGGAGCCTTGGCACGTATCACGGCCTGCGCCGCAGGCACCTCAACACTTATCTCAACGAATTCGTTTTCCGTTACAATCGCCGCTTCCACCGCCATGTTTCGTTCGAAACCCTGCTCGGGCTGGCGGCCCAACATGAGCCCGCGAACTACTGGGATATCGTCAACCGCGACAATCCTCGGAAGGGCGTCCCAACAATCAGGCGTACCGCGCGCCGCCGTAAGACGGCAACCGGAATGCGACAGGATAGCGTGGCTTCAGCGCAGCCCGACGGCCAAATTCAACCCGCCGAATCCGTTCCGGCACTACATATAGACGAGCCTGGGACAACGGGATAAGCCTCACGTGAGCGGCCTCAAGGAAGGGGTAATTCTTTAGCCGATCCAACAGCGCTTGCGAAGAGCTGGGCGCGGTCGTTTGCGGACGGCACGGAGTATCAGTGTCGAAGTGCACACCCGGAGAAAAGATTAGGAAATGCCTGATTGGCCGGGGACCGTTTCCAAACGCATGGGGTGGTGGCCGCATCTGTCGGCAGTGCAAGGGTACCGCGACCTGGTGGAGCGGCGTCCTCCGATGCCCCGGGCAAACAAGGCCTGAACAATCGGAGGCATACCGCGGGGGCGCATCATGAATCAAAGGCGATCCTTCGTGCGTGATCGGCGCTCATAGGCTGCATGGCGAAATCACAGATCAACCACCGCAGCAGATGAGGGAGTTGCCATGCAAAATGGCATAAAGAGAACCATGAGAGCTCATAGACACAGCCCTATCATCGGACCATTTTCCGTCCGCTCCAAAGGGTCAGAGATAGAAGTAAGCACAGCCGTAGGCGTTCGGTTTACCGATCCCAAAGCACGTTACGAACGCTATATGGCGCTCGCACGAGCCGCCGCATCTACGGGAGATGCAACTGAAACGGAGAACTATTACCAACACGCAGAGCATTACCTCCGGCTAATAAACGAACAGGCCAAGAGCAAAATCAGAAAGCTCGACGCACAATGACGATCACGTTGAACCACACCATCGTGCCGGCTCGGAATAAAGAAGCTGCGGCGCGCCTATTCGCACAGATGTTCGGTCTCGATTTTGAGGGGGCGAGTGATCATTTCGCACCGGTGCGCGTGAACAGCACGCTGACGTTCCTATTCGACGACAGTGCGTCATTCCAGAGCTGCCATTACGCGTTTCACGTCAGCGACGCTGAATTTGACGCCATCCTTCAACGCGTCCAGGACGCTGGAGTCGCTCATGGAAGCGCCCCTTGGAGCATCGACGATGGCATGCTCAATGACTGGAAGGGCGGTCGCGGAGTATATTTCAAGAACCCGGACGGTCATGTTCTCGAATTGATGACCGCGCCACGGTGACGGCGATTCGTAGCCATGAAGCGCAGGATCGGCGCAGATGAAAGGTCGTCGCGCCGATGCGCGCCAAAAAGATAATATCACTGCACCCCAATCTCGCGGATGCAGTGCTCACGATCGAAGAGAGCCTGGGCCGATCCCGTCGTCTTCACGGCTCGGAAAGCGCCGTTGGATTTTCGTCGGGCGTCTCTTCACGACTGAGATACTGAACTGTTGCGGAAGCGAGGTAATTCTTGAGCCAACCCACCATCGCTTCTTCGTTACTCAGAATATCCTGGCACGCTGCACGCGTCTCGCTGTCTCCGGCAGCTGCGGCCGCGGCAATTAAAATAGGCTCTTCTGCAATTTTTGTGGATAAAATTTTCATGCCGATGCCATAAATACCGTGTGAATAGAATGAGTTAATGTTGTTTTCGGAG